>DATCFW010000284.1:0-6962 GCA_036509295.1 Solirubrobacteraceae bacterium
ACGATCGTCGCCCTGGTCACGATCGCCGACGACACCGAGACCATCAGCCGCTTCACCACCGCGCTCATCGAGTCGATCGAGCGTCGTCGAGGCACCCCGCGGCCGCCCACCGCGGCGGCCGGCTGGATCGTGCACCCGCAGCAGCGGGTCGCCCCGCGCGAGGCGTTCTTCGGTGCGGTCGAGACCGTGGCGTTCACCGAGGCGGCCGGGCGGGTGAGCGCCGAGTTGATCGCGCTCTATCCACCCGGGGTGCCAGTCCTCGCCCCCGGTGAGCTGGTGACCGCCGATGCCCTAGCCGCCCTCACCGAAGCGGCCGCCGACGGTGTCCGCATCGCCTACGCCGCCGATCCGACCGTGAAGACGCTCGAGGTCCTGGTCTGACCGCGTGGCCGGGCCCGGTGGCTGACCGCGATCCACACCTGCGCGCGCGGCTAGGCCCGTCCGTGGTGGACGGCTTCGATGTTGTGCCCGTCTGGGTCAAGTACGAACGCGGCGTAGTAGTCCTCTGAGTATTCCGGTCGCAACCCCGGAGCTCCGTTATCGCCACCACCGGCTGCGAGCGCCGCCGCGTAGAACGCGTCCACCTGCTCGCGTCGGTCCGCCGCGAACGCAACGTGGACAGAACCACCCGGTGGGTACGCGATCGAGATCGCAAAGTCATCCGCTTCTTGCAGGCCGAAGGCAACGTCTCGAGCGCCATCTCGCCATGGTCCGATCTCGGCAAACCCGAGCGGGGTCAGCGCGCGCCGGTAAAACTCACGGCTGAGCGCAAGATCGCTCACTCCAACGCTGACGTGGTCGATCACGACGCGGCGTCTCGGCACGACTCCGGACTCTATAAGGCCGCAAGCGCGGTCACGCCGAGATCGCCGGCGATGCGCGAAGTTCGTGCTAACTGCTTGCCGATGATGAGCGGCGGCGGATCGCGAACAGCGGAGCACCGCACTCAGGGCAGTAGCCCTCCCAGCCCGGACGACCATTCGGGAGGGTGATCTCCCGCGCGTCGGCGATGGTGACCTTCTCGCCGCAGACGCATCGACCCTGCGGTCCGGGATCTGGTACCTGTGGAGTTGGGTCGACCATGCAATGAGCATATTCGCCGTCGCGCACGAGGTGCTGACCTGGGCGCACGGTTCCGGCCGCGTGATCTGGACGCCAACAGCAGCCGATCGCGAGACTCCCGCGCGGCCGTCATGATCCGGCGATGGCAGTCAGACGCATCGTGCCGGACTTCCAGTCACCCGATCCCGCCGCCAGCCGCGCGTTCTACACCGACGTCCTCGGCCTCGAGGTCGTGATGAACCTCGACTGGGTCATGACGTTCGCCGCCCCAGACACCCCCGAAGCGCAAATCACCGTCATGAGTAAGGACGCGACCGCACCAGTACAGCCAGATGCATCGATCGAGGTCGACGACGTCGACGCGGCGTACGCCGCTGCCCGGCGGCTGGGTTACGAGATCCTTCATCCGATCACCGACGAACCGTGGGGAGTGCGACGGTTCTTTGTCCGCGAACCAAGCGGCAAAGTCCTCAACGTCCTCACCCACTGATCCCCGACGCGGGCGCGGGCGTGGCTGCGCATCAGCAGCAGCTGCCGGTTGCGTACCGTGAGAGCGAGCCTTTGGTAGTCCGTGATCGTTGCCGTCACCACAATGGGCCTTATACGGGGATCCGTCGTGAAGGTCTGAGTCATCTCGATCTCGATCGGGACAAACGTCTGCGGGTCCACGAGGGCACGGACCCCTACGGTGCCTGATGAGCCCTCGAGGAGATCGACTCGTCGGCCGTTGGCGGTTGTCTGCCCGACGGCGTGCAGTCGCCCCGACTTGTAGAGGGCGCGCAGCGCCGCCAGCGGGCTGGTCTGCTCGCTGCGGTCGCAATACCCGCCCAGCAGGATCGCGATTGAGCCGCACGGTCGCGCGAGGACCGTTGCTGGGACGCTGGAGTGGCTGAGCTTGCCGTTGAAGTATCTCTCCACGTTGCCGTTGTCGAGCGTGATCTCCTCGTAGCGCTGGGACGTGCCCGGCACGAGGATCAGATGACGCCGCTGACCGGAGGTCCACACCTCGGTGACCGCGGTCTGCGGCTTGGTGGCGCCCCCTCGGAAACGAAGGGTCTGGATGTAATGGACGATCACGCCGTCGGTGCTGGTCGCCGCGTACGCGCGCGCCACGATCGACGGGCCGCCGCCCGCGGTCAGCAGAACCAGGACAGCGACGGTCACGGCCGCCAGCGCGAGGACGGCCGCCAGCCTCCCGGTGGCGAATTGACGACGGCCGTGAGCTTGAGGTGGCTCGTCGCCGAGCACCCGGTGCATCAGGTCGGGGCTGGGGTGGATGTCGCTACCGAGACCGTGCAGCTCGCGGCGCAGTACCTGCCCCAGCCGATCGTCATTGCTCAACATAGGACTCCTTCGTGTCTGAGGGGGAGAGGATGTCCCGCAGCTGATCCAGTCCACGATGGGTCGCTGACTTGACGGTGCCCTCGGCGATCTGCAACAGCTCAGCGGTCTGGGCGACCGACAGATCGAAGAAGAACCGCAAGACCAGGATCTCGCGCTGCGGGCTGAGCAGCGCACCGAGGGCCTGATCCAGCGCCTGGCGCTGCTGGACCCGATCGGTGAATGAGACCGCCGGTGGCTCGGATGGCTGCTCAGAGGCCGACACCTCCTGTGGCCGGCGGGCGCGCCGGCGCCAGTCCTCTCGACACACGTTGATCAGCACCCGCCGGCTGTAGGCCTCGGGCGCCGCCTTGGCGCGCTCCCAATGCCGACTCGTCTGAAACATCGTGATTTGCACGGCGTCCTGCGCCAGATCCAAGTCGTGCAGTAGGAAGTAAGCCCCCCGCAGGAGCGTCGGGGCGAAGGCGACGGCGAACCGCCGGAACTCATCGTCCACGCGACCAGCGCGACTCATAAAGGACCGGGCCTCGTGTTGCGCGCCATAGCCATCACCCCCATTAATGCCGCGAACGCCAATCAGGTTCCGATGAGCCGTTCGACTTATGCAAACCGCTGTCGCCAGGCGGTCGGTTGTCGCGTCTGCGAGATTGGTCCGGATGGTGGGCGATCTCGAGCAACGTGCTTTGGTGGCGGCCAGCACGATCGCAGCCGCGCACGGACTGGCGCGCGACGAGGCGATCGTCATCTACTCCGGGAGCAACGTGGTAGTGCATCTTCGCCCCGCGCCAGTCATCGCTCGCGTGATGACGGGAACGGTGGCGCTCCACGACAATCCGCGACGGTGGCTCGAGCACGAGGTCTCGGTGCTCGAGTTCCTCGCGCCCTCCGGCCTGGCCGTTGCACCCAGCCCGTTGATCGCGCCGGGGCCCCATCACTACGACGGCCTCTGGATGACCTTCTCAGAGTGGATCCCCGGCGTCGACGCCGTCACCCACCTCGATGATGCTCACCGGCTTGGTCAAGCGCTGCGGGATCTGCACGATGAACTTCGGCCGTTTGACGGTGAGCTGGGCGGTCTGCGTGAGCTTCGCGGGAACATCGAGCGTCTGCTTGGCCAGCTTCGACCGGCCGACGCGCGGGACGCTGGCGCCGTCTCTCGGCTTCAGGCGCGACTGAACGCGCTGCGTGACGCCGTCTTTGACTCGGACCTTCCCACCCAGGCCCTGCACGGGGACGTCTCGCTCAACAACCTGCTTCGCACTCCACACCGCCTGGTCTGGAATGACTTTGAGGACACCTTCCGAGGGCCAGCTCACTGGGATGTGGCCAGCTACGTCGGCAGTCTCCGGGCCCGCGGAGCAAGCTCCCGCTGTATCCGAGCAACGCTCGGAGCATATGGCTGGGGCGATGAACAGGAGCTCGCACCTTTCATGGCCGCTCAAGACGTCTATGACGAGATCTGGCGGATGTATGACCGGCAGCAGCGTCGAGGACGAAGAATGCCAGCAGCGCGATCTGCCGGGGTACGCTGACGTCATGCCGATGCCCAGGCGGTCAAGCGTCGATGACTTCTTCGCGCGACTGAACGACGTCCAGCGGCCGCACCTCGAGGTGCTCAGGGAGCTGAGCCTCGATGCCGACCCGGAGGCGCGGGAGGAACTGAAGTGGAACCTGCCGGTGTACGTCCGCGGCGAGACGACGAACCTGTGGATGCTCCAGAACTTCAAAAACCACTGCTCGCTGCGGTTCCCGCCACCGTTCTTCGCCACGCAGAAGGCCGCGGTCGAGACCGCCGGGTACGAGGCCGGTGAGGGCTTCGTCAAGCTCCCCTACGACCGCGAGCTACCGCCCGATCTCCTGAAAGCGCTGCTGCGGGCGCGGGTCGAGGAGTACGAAGCGACCGGCGCCGGCTGGAACGACCGCTGAGCCCCGGCGCCTCGCAGTGCCCGCGGGCGGGGCGGCGGTTGGGATCCCATGATCCCGCGTCCTTCTGCTCGGTAGGGGTGTCAAGGGGATGCGGTCAGGCGGCGGCGCGTTCGGCGGGGGGGTCGGCGGCGGAGGTTGGAGCGCTGGAGGGCCGGGGGCAGGTAGGCAGATTGGTCGCGCCGACCCGGTGGTCCGGTGGTCGGCTCGGCCTGGTCAGTCCGGGTAGTTCCCGGCTTGGAGGTCGTCGAGCAGGCTTGGGTGGGTGGGCTCCCAGACGAACCGTGTGCGGGTCAACGCGCTCGAGGCCGGCTGATCGATGGCGAACAGCATGCCGAGCACTCCGAAGTTCTCCGCCGGCACCTCCTCGATCGGTAGGCGGAGCTCCCGGCCGATCGTCTCGGCGATCGTGCGCATCGCGTCCCCCTCGTCGCCGACCGCGTGGGCGATGGCGCCCGGCTCGCCTTGCTCGAGCACGAGGCGGAACAGCCGTGCGGCGTCGAGACGGTGGACGGCCGGCCAGCGCTGGGCACCGTCTCCGACGTAGGCCTCTCGTGGCCCGCGGCGAGTAGTTCAGGTACGACGGTAGAGCCGATGCCGCCCGTCGCGCCGGTCACGAAGATACGCATTGAAGGTCCTCCTGCGGAAGGGTCGCCGGGTCGGCGGCCGAGTGATGCGACTGTTGTCCCGTCAGCGTAGCAACGCGATGAGATCAAAGTCCCGTCCTAAGATGTGGCGATGCCGCGATGGCAACCCGACGGGCGCGAGCGGCTAGTCGTGGCCGCGCTGCAGCTGTTCTCCGAGCAGGGCTATGACGAGACGACGGTGGCCGAGATCGCCGAGCGGGCCGGACTGACCAGGAGCACCTTCTTCCGCCACTTCCCCGACAAGCGCGACGTGCTGTCCGCCGGTCAGGAGACCCTCTCGCGCCTCCTGGTCGAGGGCATCGCCTCCGCACCGCCGCAGGCCACCGCGCTCACCGCGGTCGCCGCGGGTCTCGAGCGCGCCGCCTCGGCGATGGGACCCTTCAACCGCGAGCTCGCCCCTCGGCTTCAGGCGGCCATCGCGACGAGCACCGAGCTTCAGGAGCGCTATGCGCTCAAGCAGGTCGGCTTCGTCGCGGCGATGGTCGGCGCGCTTCGCGATCGCGGCATGACGGAGTCGGCGGCCAGCGTCGCGGCGGAGCTCGGTGCGCTGGCCTTCAAGCAGGCCTACGCGGCATGGGTCGAGACCGATGAGGACCAGGATCTGGCGCGCCTGTCCCTCGCCGCCCTCAATCGGTTACGCGCCACCGTCGCCGAGTTAGGCTGACCACGTCGCCAACGCGTCAACCCGCTAGCTAGCTAGAGAGCTGTGATCAACTGCGCGCGCACCGACCGTGTTCACGACGTGAAAACGGTTCGGTAACAGGCACGCGACATCTGAGTGGGAGTCGCCAGCGACCCTGGGGTCGTGTCGACCCTACCGCCGTTGTATGCGCATCGCCTCGGCCGCGAGTTGCGCCATGCGCGGCTGCGTGACCGCGACGGGGCCGCGACGAACGAGACGCCGATGGCGCTCAACGAGTTGCTTGACGCCGCGCCCAGCGGCCTGGCGGTCCAAGTCGAGGTTAAAGCCCATGGCGATCCTGAACTGGCACGGGCGACCGCCGTCGCGGTGTGTCGAGCCCTGCAGCACCGGGCGGACGGTGGCCCGGGACGGTCAACGACGCCACGCTGGCGGCGCGAGCCGCCCCGCTTGGTGTTGACGCCATCACGACCGATCGACCCGCGGAGCTCTACGACGAGCTGGCCGCGATGTTGTTGGCGGCCGGAACGGCGTGACCCGGACCTGCTCAGTTCGCGGCTCGCAGCACCGCGAGGATGCGGCGGTGGCCGTCGATCTCAGGCTGATCGACGATCTCAACCTCGTCAAGGCCGACGATACGACCTAATCGCCGCAGCCCCTCCACCGGAAAGCCCCAGTAGACAAAGTCATCGCGCGGATACACGTCACCAGGCTCATGAATTTCGATCGCCGCGATATCGGCCGGAAGGCGCGACCCGTAGGTCTCCAGCACAATCTCCCCGCGCGGGGTCAGCACGCTCGCGAGCGCGCTGAGCAATGCGATCGGGTCAGTCACCCGGTGCAAGATCCCGAAACACAACACGACATCGAAGCGCTCGCCGAGCTTGGGTACGTCCAGCGCGTCCATCCGACGGTACTCAACCTCAGATTCGATCAGCCTGCCGATCGCCCGGAAGCCCATCGCGCCCGGCAACGTCACACCGAACCGAGCACGCACCCAGTCGACGTACTGCTCGTTGTCGACCGCGACGACCCGCCGCGCGCCGCGGGCCTCCGCGAGGAAGCTGTAAAAGCCATCAAACGCGCCGACGTCAAGCACGCTCCGACCCGCAAAACGATCCGCGCCGAGCACCGCCAGGCGGTAGCCGTGGTCACGAGCGACGCCCGGTGTGTAGACCCCGGGCGCAAGCGCGAAGGTGTGAAACCACAACGGAACCGAATCACGGACACGCACCGCGTCCGCGACCCCCGCGCCGATCGCGTACGCATCAGCGACAACGCGTTCCGCAGCCGACGTATCGGGAATCGGCTCGAACGACTCCGCCTCGAGTGAATCAGCCGTCAACGCA
>DATCFW010000285.1:0-4282 GCA_036509295.1 Solirubrobacteraceae bacterium
CCACGACGCCCTCGGCCGGCCGCCCGGTCATGGCGTCGAGCACGTGCGTCGACAGGCTCATCGCGCCTGCACCAGCAGCTTGCCCAATCGCAGCCGGTTGATCTTGGCCAGCTCGCCCAGCACGACGCGGCGCTCGGTCTCCGGGTCGTTGTCGAGTCGGGCCCGGCAGACGGCGAGCAGCTCGGCGGCGCCGCGGCCGGAGGCGCACACGAGGTAGACGTGGCCGAACTGCCGCTCGTAGGCGGCGTTGGCGGCGGCGAGCTCGCCGAGCAGGTCGGCGCCGGCGGTGGCGACGCCTGCCTGCTCGCCCCGCGACCAGGCGGCGGAACGCCCGTCACCGCCGTGCGCCGGAGCGGTGTCGCCGATGCGCGGGTGGCCGGCGAGCGCCTGCTCGAGCCCGCCGGCGTCCAGCTCGGCGGTGACGCGGTCCGAGGCGACGTACAGCGTGGCCTCGGACCGGTACGGGCGCCCCTCCACCATGTGCTCCACCCACGCCTCGGCCGCACAGCAGCTGTGCAGCCGGACGCGGAGCTCGTCGTCGGGCGCCACATCGAAGGCGGCCACCCCGCCGCCCGGGGCGCGACTGCCGTCGCGTGCTGACCGCGTGTTCATCGTCACTGGGCGCCGGGTTCAGCGATCGGAGGAGTGGTCACGACGGCTCCCTCATCGACCGCTAGCTGCACCGCGCTCTCGCTCTCACCGCCAGGCCCAAAGTGGTTGAACGCGAGGTTGAGGATGAACACCGCGATCACCGTGGCGGTAATGCTCGATCCGAAGATCACCTGGAAGTTCTTGGGAAACTTGCTATAGAAACTCGGGTCGAAAGCGGGCAGCAATCCGACGGCGAGCGAGATCGCGACGATCAGCAGGTTGTGGTTGTTGCGGAAGCTGACCTTGTGCAGTGTCTGGATCCCGACCGCGGTCACCATCGAGAACATGATCGTGGCGGCGCCACCGATCACGGGGCCGGGCAGGTCGGCGACGATCTGTCCCACCTTCGGGATCAGGCCCATGATCAGCAGCAAGGCGCCGCAGGTGGTCACCACCCAGCGACTGCGAATCCCGGTGAGGCCGACGAGCCCGACGTTCTCCGCAAACGCGGTGTCGGGGAAGGAGTTGGTGAATGACGCGATGAACGCCGAGAGCGCGTCAGTCGCCAGCCCGCGAGCCAGGTCGTTGGGCGTCACCTCCTTCTCCACCATCTCGCCCACCGCGAGAAAGTCCGCGGTGGACTCGGTGAACGTGACCATCATCACGATGCACATCGTGATGATCGGCGCGGCCGCGAACTTCGGGGCGCCGAAGCGGAAGATGTGAGGCCCGCCGAACCAGGCGACGCCGCCCAGGTTGCCGAAGTGGGCCTGGCCGATGAGCGCCGCCGCGATCGTGCCGATCACAATGCTGAGCAACACCGCGATCTGCGAGACGAAGCCGCGGAACAGGCGGCTGATCAGGATGATTGACAGGACGACAATGCCAGCGAGCACGACGTGCGAGACGTCGGCGACGTTCGCCCCGTTGACCACCCGAGGGGCGATCAGCGAGATGTCCGCGCCGCCCAGCGACAGGCCGATGATGCAGATGACGGTGCCGGCGACCAGTGGCGGGAAGAACCGGACGATCATCGAGAACGGCTTGGCCAGGATCAACCCGAGCACGCCGGAGACCATAATCGCGCCGTAGACGTACGGCAGTCCCTTCACCCCGCCGTACTGAGTCGCGATGATGATCATCGGGTTCAGGACGGTGAAGGTCGCGCCGGCGACCACCGGCAGCCTGACGCCAAACACCTTCCCGATGCCCGCCGACTGAATTATCGTCGCGATCCCCGAGACGAGCAGGTCGGCGCTGACCAGGGTCGCGATCTGGCCCGAGTTCAGGCCGACTGCCGGTCCGACGATCAGCGGGACCGCGACCGCCCCCGCGTACATGATGCACAGGTGCTGCAGGCCGAAGACGAACAGCTTGTGCAGCGGTGGAACCCGGTCCACCGGATGTATCGCCGGCGCTCCACTGCCCGGCGTTGTGAGCGTCCCTTCTGACGACATGGTTGTCCCCTCTTCGTACGCGGTGATCGGTGATCGGTGATCGGTGATCCAGGAAACGATCGAGGTCTCCTAGGACTTCCGCCTAGTGGATTTCTATTTCCGCGTGGCAGATACCGTATTGGGACCGCGCGCCGCTGTCAAGGTGCAGATGTCAAGCTGCAGCCGTTCGGCGCACGATCGGGCACGAGCTCTGACGTCTCGGACGAGACGGGGTCACGCGGGGGCCTGCGCACGAGGCCATCCGCTCCACACCTAGCGGGTCACCCGCGCTGCCGGCAGGCCGGGAGCGCGCTGCCGGCAGGCCGGCCCGCCCGGTCAGGCGGCGCGCGTGGTCTCGGCCGCCCTCACGAGCGGCGGAGCGGCGAGCTCGGCGCTGATCTTCCCCGCGGCCTCGCGGAGGATCGGCGCGGCCTTGTCGATCACGTCGTCGGACATCCGCGTCAACGGACCGGACATCGACAGCGCCATGGGCCGGGGGGCGCCCGGCACGGCGAGCGCGATGCAGCGCACGCCCAGTTCCTGCTCGCCGTCGTCGAGCGCGTACCCCCGCTCGCGCACCCGTTCCAGGTCGGCGAACAGCAGCTTGGGGGTGGTGAGGGTGCGCGCGGTGCGGCGCGGCATCCCGGTGCGCTTGAGCAGTTCCCGCACCTCGTCGTCGGGCTTGGTGGCGAGAATCGCCTTGCCGACCGCGGTCGCGTGCGGCTTGACCCGGCGACCAACCTCGGTGAACATCCGCATGAAGTTCTGCGACGCCTGCACCTGTGCCACGTAGACGATCTCCTCGCCGTCGAGCACGGCGAGATTGAGCGTTTCGCCCAGCGCCGCGACGACGTCGGACATGTACGGGTGGGCGAGCGTCGCGAGTCGCTTGGTGCTCGTGTCGACCAGGCGCATCAGCCGCGGGCCGAGCGAGTACTGCCGCGACGGTTCCTGGCGCGCGTAGCCGAGGTCGACCAGCGTGCGGATGAGGCGGTGAATCGTCGCCGGCGGCAGCTGCGCCTCGATTGCCAACTGCGACAGGCCGATCTCGCCGCCGGCGTCCGCCATCGCCTCGAGGATCGCGAATGCTCGAGTGAGCGACTGCACCCCGCCTTGCGATCGGGGCTCGGAAGAGCCATCGGTTGCCATGCGCCTCCTCGGTCAGCACCGTCTACGCCGTCGGTCAATTGCCCGCCCAACGATATCAGTATTCCGCATTACGGTAATCGATTCCTAGCTTGTCCGATCCGGTTTCACCGGCATGCCATCGATCCAGACACCGGCGACATCAGAGCTGACGCCCAGCGCGAACGCCCGCGCCAGCGCCTCCTCCGGACCGTCCGCGTAGCGCAGGCCGACGTCCAGCGGGCTGCCGGCCGGCGGGCGGAGCCAGAGCGCGTCGAACCGCTTGCCGACGCCGAGATCGCCGACCTCCCCGTCGAGGCCGAGCGCTGACGCTCCGGCGGCGGTGGCCAGGTAGAGCAGATGGGTCGCGGTGAGCGGCACGCCGTCGGCGCCGCGCAATTGCTGCATGAAGTACGCCTGCAGCCCCTCCTTGAACAGCGAGTATCCGGTGCCGGCGCCGACATCGCTGCCGAGTGCCACCGGCACGCGGTGAGCGAGGTGGCGGTCCAGCGGGAACAGCCCGCTGCCGAGCGCGGCGTTACTCGTGGGGCAGTGGGCGACCGCAGTGCCGCCGATGGACAGGCGCTCCAGCTCCGCGTCGGTGGGATGGACGTTGTGCGCGAGCACGGTCCGCGACCCGATGAGGCCGTGCCGGTCATAGCTATCGACGTAACTGGACTGAAACAGGTCACGCACGGCGGCGATCTCGGCCGTGTTCTCGTTGATATGCGAGGTGCACCAACTGCCGGGGACAGCCGCCTGGAGCGCTGCGCACGAGGCGAGCATGTCGTCGCTACACGACAACGCGAACCGCGGGGTGACCGCATAGCGGTTGCGCCCCTCGCCGTGCCAGCGATTCGCCAGCGACAGCCCGTCGTCGTATGCGCGCTGCGCCGTGGTGTGCAGCTCGGGGCGGAGCATCCGGTCGCTCACCACCAGCCCGCTCGTGACCCGCAGGCCGCGCGCGGACGCGGCGGCGAACAGCGCGTCAACCGCCGGCGCGAAATGGGCCCCGAACACGAGGGCGGTGGTCGTGCCGGCATCGGCGAGCCCGCCGACGAACTCCGCGGCGACATCCTGCGCATAGCCGAGGTCGGCCATTCGGGCCTCCTCGGGCAACGCGCAGCGCT
>DATCFW010000286.1:0-4002 GCA_036509295.1 Solirubrobacteraceae bacterium
GAGCCCCCGTCGGGGAGTCCCTGAATGTCATCGGTGTGACTAGCAGATCAGCTCACGCCCACCGACCGTCCACCGGTGCTCGCCCGACTCGCCCGATGGTCTGCGCCCGCGATCCGTCCCCGAGACGCCGGATGCCGATCCCCGGATCGCCGATGTCGCTCGGCCTGCCTCATGCAGTGGGAGGTCTTACTGTTTCGTCCCTCGCCTCGGCCGTGTCATGCGAACGCCGGCGCCGCCAGACGCCGCCCTTGGCGCTCCAATTCCGGTTCGGCGACATGTCCTACCTCCGGCTCTTCCATGGGACGTTGTTACCCCGCCCCGCCACCGCCGACGCTGTCTCGGCCATCGGCGGTTCGACGGCTGACAGTTCCCGGTCGTCATACCGGCCTAGTGAGAGCCGGTCCGAACTTTGGGGTAGCCAATGGCTCAGTTTGGCTCGGTTGACCGGAGAGCCGGGCGCTGCCGGCGCCCCAATCAGATCGCGCGTCGCGTATCGAGCGGTCGTGCTGGCGCTCGCCCTGCTCGCCGGCGGCTTGCTGTTTGAGCAGCTCGTCGATCTGTTTCTGCTGATCACGATGTCGGTGGTCATCGCCCTGCCGATCGCTGCCGGCGCGGGTCAACTGCAGCGGCTTCACATTCCGCGGGCGCTCGGCGCGGTGTTGACACTCGCCGCCGTCCTCGGGATCGCCGGGATTGTGCTGGCGTTCGTCGTACCCGCCTTCATCGAGCAGATCAAAGGGTTCATCGCCCAGCTACCGCGAACCGTCACGCATCTGGAGAAGACCGCCAATCACGCCTTCGGACTCAAGCCCGGGACGGCCAGCCAGGCGGTGGCGCGATTCGCCGACCGCTATGAGCAGCACCCGTCGAAACTGCTCGGCCCGCTGTCCACGATTGGGCTGACGGTGACCACCGCGGCTGGCGCGATCGTCATCGTGCTCATCAGCTCGCTGTACATGGCGATCAATCCAGACCCTCTCATCCGCGGCCTCCTGCTCCTCTTTCCACCGGACGAGCGAGCGAATGTTGTCCGCACGCTGGAGCGGGTCAGGGTCACCTGGCTGGGCTGGCAGCGCGGGGTCGTGCTGGACATGCTCGTGCTGGGCGGACTGCTCTACGCCGGCATGCAGATCATCGGCCTGCCGTTCGCGATTGGGTTTGCCATCTTCTCCGCGCTGATGACCGTGATCCCGAACTACGGCTCCATCATCAGTGCGGTGCCGCCAATCGCCTACGGCCTCACATTCTCGTTGCATCAGGCGCTCCTGGTGACCGCCGTGTATGTGGTCGTCAACCAGATCGAGGGAAACCTCCTGCTCCCGCTGATCATGGGGCGCATCGTCCGCCTCCATCCCGCAGTGATCGCCATCGGCGTCCTGATCACCGGCGCTCTGTTCGGACTCCTCGGCCTCTTCATCTCCGTGCCCTTGATCACGCTCACGCTGATTCTGGTGGATGAGCTGTGGGTCAAACGCCACATCAGCCCCGCCGCGCCTGCATCGGATCAGCGGCCCAGCGCCGCTGATGCTCCATGAGCAGCCAGGAGATCGGTCAGGATCGGACCCGCCCCGACCCTCGCAATCACGTCGAGACAGGCACAGCGGAGCCGGCCGACGACCGGCCCGACGGGTATGCCGTCTACGGGGCGGTCCTGCTGGGGGCAATCCTCGTCATTGCCGGTCTGCTCGTCGGGCAGCTCGTGTCGCTCCTGCTCGCCGTGATGATCACGATCATCATCAGCCTCCCCTTGTCATGGTGCGCGGAGGGACTGGCACCGCGAGGGGTTTCCCGGCCGGTCGGCGCATTCGTCGGACTGCTCATAGGGATCACAGCGATCGCCGGGCTGCTCGCGCTTGTACTCCCACCGTTGATCAGCCAGGCCGAGATGCTCATCACCGCCACGCCCGGGCTCGTGCACGCCGTCGAGATCAAGCTCAGCCACCTGACCGGTGTCCGACCTGGACACATCGCCGAGCAGCTGCAACGCGACGCCGGCACCTTCGTGCGCAGTCCATCCCGATTGCTGGGTCCAATCGCCTCGCTTGGTCTCAGCGCCGCGACCGCCACTGCCGGCCTCGTGATCTCCGTGATCACCGCCTACTACGTGGCCGCCCGCCCCGAGCCGCTGATCGATGGTCTGCTGTCGCTGTTCCCCGCTGACCGCAGGCCGGCCACCGAGCGGTCATTGCACCGGATCCGGACCGCGTGGCTGGGCTGGCTACGGGGGCTGGCGATCTCGATGCTGCTCGTCGGCGGACTGCTGTACCTGGCGCTGCGGTTCCTCGTCGGCTTGCAGTACGCGCTGGTGTTCGCGGTGCTCAGTGGCCTGTGTGAGGTGGTGCCTTATCTCGGAGCATTGGCCAGCGGAATCCCACCGGTCGCCTTCGCGCTGACGATCTCGCCCTCGACCGCGATCGTCGTCCTGGTCATCTATGTCGTGGTGCATCAGATAGAGGCAAACATGATCGGGCCGCTCATCATGTCCCGCGCCGTCCACCTGCACCCAGCGGTGATCGCCTTTGGTGTAATCGCCGTCGGCGAGATCTTCGGATTTCTCGGACTGATCGTCGCCGTCCCGATCCTGTCGCTGACGACCATCCTCGTTGACGAGCTATGGGTTCGACCGCGAAACGTCCGCTGAGCCGCGCACTGCTCGCCGCGCCGACGACCCCGCGCCGACTGTCAGCACGATGACAGCGGCTGAGGGTGGGCCCGCGAACCGGTTGCCTACCAATGGGTCATGGAGGCCAAAGCCCGCGGCGCCAAGCTCATCCACGTCGACCCGCGGTTCAGTCGCACCAGCGCGCTCGCCGATCGCTACGTGCCGCTGCGCGCCGGAACCGACATCGCGTTCCTGGGCGGGATCATCAACCACGTCCTGCAAAACGAGAAGTACCTCGAGCCGTACGTCGCCGCCTACACCAACGCCCCGATGATCGTCACCGAAGACTTTCAGGACACCGAGGATCTCGACGGGCTGTTCTCCGGCTTTGATCCCGATGAGGGCTCCTACAACTTCCGCACGTGGCGCTACGAGGGCGCCGATGTCCAAGCCGCATCAGGCGATCGCGACATGGCCTACAGAGAGCGCAAACGCCAGGAGTCCAAGCGCTCGATCCAGCAGTCTGGTCATGGTGAGACACACGGCTCCGGCGGCGCTGCCACCGAGCCGTGGCCGGAGCGCGACGACACGCTGCAACATCCCCGCTGCGTGTTCCAGGTCCTCAAGCGCCACTACGCCCGGTACACGCCCGAGATGGTGCAGGCGACCTGCGGGGTGGCGCCGGAGGTGTTCGCTCAGGTCGCCGACTGGATCACGTCCAACTCGGGCCGTGATCGCACGTCCGCATTCGTCTACGCCGTCGGCTGGACCCAGCACACCGTCGGTGTGCAATACATCCGTGCCGCCTCAATCCTGCAGCTGCTGCTCGGCAACATCGGCCGACCCGGCGGCGGAATCATGGCGATGAGCGGACACGCATCAATCCAGGGCTCCAGCGACATCCCGACGCTGTTCAACCTCCTCCCGGGCTAACTGCCGATGCCCCATGCTCACGAGCACGAGGATCTCGACGCATTCATCGAGGCCGACGCCGCGGACCGCGGGTACTGAGGCAACGCCCGCGATTACATGGTCTCCCTGCTCAAGGCATGGTGGGGCGCTGCCGCCACCGAGGAGAACGACTTCCAGTTTGACTATCTCCCCCCCTCACCGGCAGCCACAGCACCTACGACACCGTCTTCGAGCAACTTGCCGGTCGTTGCACCGGCTACTTCCTGATGGGCGAGAACCCAGCGGTGGGCTCGGCCAACACCCGGATGCAGCGCCTCGCCATGGCCAACCTCGACTGGCTGGCGGCCCGCGACTTCTCACTGATCGAGAGCGCCACCTGGTGGAAGGATGGGCCCGAGATCGAATCGGGCGAGATGCACACCGAGGACGTCAAGACCGAGGTGTTCTTCTTCCCTGCCGCGTCTCACACCCAGAAGGAACGCACGTTC
>DATCFW010000287.1:0-2276 GCA_036509295.1 Solirubrobacteraceae bacterium
TGACGGCGACGCCTTTGGGGTAGTCGGTCTCGTCAAGTCGTGCGTAGACCTTCAGGCCGGTGCTGGTGGTGGTGCTCGTGATCAGGTTGATGATCGTGGCGTAGTCGATCAGCGGCTTGCCGCGCCAGTTGTGGCTAATGAAACTGAACAGGCGGTGCTCGATTTTGTTCCATTTCGAGGTGCCGCGCGGAAAGTGGCAGACCACAATCTCAAGACCGGTCCGGTCTGCGAGCGTCTGCAGCTCGAGCTTCCACAGCCGGCCGCGGGCGCTGTTGGACCCACCGGAGTCCGCGGTGATCGTCAGGCGGCTGGCATCTGGGTAGGCCGTGCTGCCGAGCTGCTCCCACCAGGAGCCGATCGACGCGACCGCGAAGGAGGCGGTGTCGCGCGAGATGCCGACGCTGACCCACCCCTCGTTACGAGCCAGGTCATAGACGCCATAGGGGATCGCCTTGCCCTTCGCGTGACTGGGGAAGTCGTGGGTGTTGACCTCCACAGGCTCCCCAGAGCGCGCCCACTCCCGGCCACCATTCTTGAACTCGCCGACCAGCTCGCGGTGCTTGGTATCGACGCTGATCACCGGCTCACCGGCCGTGATCGCCGCAGCGGCGGTGTCGTTGATGTACTGAAACTGGGCATCACGGTCGGGATGATCGGCGCCCTCGCGCGTCTTGACGTTCTGCTGCATCGTGTACCCAGCCCGATGCAACAGCCGCAGCACCGAGCGGTCGACCAACTCATGCCCAAGCTCGCGCAACCCCTCCGCGAGCTTGCCCGCGCTCTTCGACGTCCATCGCAACGGCCGCTCAGGATCTCCCAACGTTGCCGGATCGACCAGCCGCTCGAGATCCTCCACCACCTTCGGATCGGTCTCGATCAACGCCTTACGACCCGCGCCCGCCCGACGCACCCGACCCGCCGCCGCCGGCTCCTGCTCACCCACCCGTTCCCGATCAAGCTCCACCAGCCCCCGATCGATCGTCCGCCGCGAGACCCCCGTCACCCGCGCCACCGCCGCGATCCCCCCACGCCCATGCGACCGCGCCTCAGCAGCACACCACCGCCGCCGCCCACGCTCATCAAGCGTCGGGTTCATCGCCTCCCACCGCACCTCGATCGCGCTCTCATCGATCACACCACCAAATTCAACAACTCACCCCGAGCCCCTCCACCAACCACGACACTAATAAAGTCGTGAGCCCTTAGGAGGGGGGGGCAAACGCCGCTCGGGCGGCCTCTCAGGGGGCGTGGGAGATAAGGCATGCCAGAGGTGCACAATCTCCCAACCCGAGCTGGAGCGAAGCATCCGCGGCCTGGCCGGCCGCCAGGACCGGCTCGTCACGCGCGCGCAGCTGTTCGACCTCGGGTTGGGTCGGGGCGCCATCCGGTCGCGCCTGGCCAATGGCTCCTTCGTGGCTGTCCTTCCCGGTGTCTATGCGCTCGCCCCGCCACGAGCCGACCCCCGAGCCCGGGCGTGGGCGGCGGTCCTCGCGTGCGGACCGAACGCCATCCTCAGCCACGCCTCGGCGGCGAGCCTCTGGGGCCTGACGCGCCGCTGGCGAGATCCCCTCGAGGTGACGCTCACCCAGGGGGATCGCCGCCCGCGAGGCATCCGCACCCACCGCTGCAGGACGCTCAGGCGCGTCGACACCCGCCGGCACCTGGGCATCCACGTCACCAGCCCCGCCCGCACGATCCTCGATATCGCCCCCGACACGCCTGACCGGATACTGACCCGCATCGTCAACGATGCCCGGCGAGAGGGCCTGCTGCACGCGGCGACGCTCGCGGACCTGCTGGACCGCAACCGCCACCATCCCGGCGCCACGCGCCTGAACGCATTCGCGGAGACCCCCACCGGCCCCACTCGCTCCGAGTTCGAGGACGCCTTCCTGGCGTTCACGAAGGCCCACGACCTTCCGACGCCCCTGGTGAACACCCGCGTGGCCGGCTACGAGGTGGACGCGCTGTTCGAAGCCGAGAAGCTGATCGTGGAGCTCGACGGCTGGGAGTTCCACAATGACCGAACAGCGTTCGTAGACGACCGGGAACGCGACTCGGAGATGCTCAAACGCGGGTATGCCACCATGAGGGTGACGTGGGAGCGTCTTCGGGACACTGCGGGCGGAGAAGCAGCGCGGCTGCACGAGATCCTCAGCCAACGGCGGTAGGCACGGCGCCCCACCCTGCTCTTACGGACTTCTTCCTGAACTCTGAAACGTTCCTCACGGGTAGTTGGTCTTATGAGATGCACGCAAATGATGTCTTCCAGGAGA
>DATCFW010000288.1:0-2094 GCA_036509295.1 Solirubrobacteraceae bacterium
CCTGCCCCTGGTGACGAGCAAGCGCCTGGCGACCCTTGGGTGTCAAGGCCCAAACAGTTGGGTCCGAGCTGTCCAGACGCTCAAGCCAGCCATTCTCCGTTGCCTCCGCAAGCCGCTTGTGCAGTTGCCGGCGTATCCGGATGCCCGGGGAACAACCTAGGTGCCTGGCAACGAAGAAGATCGGGACGGCGATCCGATCCTTTGCCCCTTTGCGCGCGCCGACCCGTTTCAGGCTACGGCCTTCTCCATGGCGAGCTGCCCGGTCTACGGCTGCAAGCAGCAGAATGTGATCGGGCACCCCACCTCGACCCGAAGGCGGATCGCGCGGCGCTTGCCGCCGCCCTGAGCCTGCGGTCATACCCGGGGGGTGAAGCCGAGATCGACTAGATGCTGCACATGGCGAGCAAGCCGGATGAGCTCGCCCCGCCTGATCACGGCTCCGTGCTGCTCAAGCAGGGCCAGCGCTGCGTCGAAGTCAGTGGGGCGGATCGGCTCGAAGGCTTCCCTCAAAGCTGCGACCGGGAAACGCTGAGAGCGTTTGGGATTGCCGATGATGAGCTTGAGGATCGCCAGCTCGAGGCTGCGCGAATCCCCTTCCCCAACCAACGCCAGATAGCTGTACGTCGAGTCACCTCGAACTCCAGCGCGGGCCTTTTCGCGGGCGCGCCGTGGCCAGCTCGCCTCATGCTGACGGGCGTATGTTGCGCAGACTCCCCAGCGCCGTCGGACTGCGGTGGTCGCGAAGTGCTTACTCATTCGCGATCATCCACTAACGCAGGGGCTTGCCACCAGCCCCGGGGCCAAGCTGTACTCGCGCGTGTTCTCGTCGCGCTGAACGAGCTCCGCCACGATGAGCGTGTGCAGATAGCGATGGACCGTTGCGCTCGGCATCTTGAGAAGTGCGGCGAGCTTGGCGATTCCCACCGGCTTGCCGTCATCCGGGAGGCTCGCAAGCACATAAAGACCGCAAACGAATGATTTGCTGAACTTCGGTCTCGGGTTCCGGGCGACCTCGTTGAGGAGGTCGCATAGGCGTCGAGCGTCGGCCGCGAGGCCATGGAGCGCTTCTACCTCGGACACTGGCCCTGACGCAACCTCACAGACGTGCAGAATCTGCGACGGCGTCAGTGCAATCTGCACAGCAGGCGCGCCGAAGCTCGTCGCCTCGCCCGGGCCGGGCGGAGTGGGGGCCGCCCGGCCCGAGTTCAAGCCCTCTCCTTGGCCCATCTCGCGCAGCGGCAGCAGGATCGCCCGACGTGGCACCCCGCATGTCGCCACGCCTGGGCGCATCGCGCACGGCCTCCACGCCCGTGCGCCCGGTCAACCCGGCGATCGTTGCGTCCCATAGCCACGCAACCACCGTCGCATGTCGGCAAAGCGTCGATAATGCAGATCGTGAGGGCTTAAGAACTTGAGGTATTCTTGCTGATGGAACGATTGGCGTGGCTGCCACGTTCGCAATGGGTCCGGAGGAGAGGAAGTGTTCGCATGATGTCCCAGCTACAGCAGCCGGTCTCGCGCGCGCGCGCGATGGCACGCATATGCATTGCGCTGACACTCATCGCCGCCTCGTCGTGCGCCCCAAGCGACGCCGCGCCGCGGGCAGCGATCGCCCGCTCGGAGCACCTTGCAGTCGTCGCGCATCTGCACTACGTGACCGCGCGGGGCTCCTACCTGTTCGAGGAAGGCCAAGCTTCCGGAGCGCTCGCGGGCACAGTCAGCGCGCGCGTACGAATCACCGCAGAAATCTCAGGCTCGTTCACGTTCTACTCGCGCGGCGGATCGGTGCGCGGATTCGGATCGGCCAAGCTGAATGAATCGGGGAGCTATGCGAGCTTTGGCGGCACGCTGAAGGTGCTTGGCGGAACAGGTCGGTATGCACACGCACACGGGAGCGGACGGCTCTACGGCGTCTATAACCGGCGCAGTCCGCGGCTGGAACTGACGATTCAGACGACCGGCAATCTCTCCTACTAGTGTCGTGTCCGATTTATTCGTTGGCAGTACCGGCTGATCGAGTCGAGGATCTGATCGGCGGTCTTGCTCCACACGTATGGGCGCGGGTCCTCGTTCCAGGTGTCGATCCACTGGCGG
>DATCFW010000289.1:0-5582 GCA_036509295.1 Solirubrobacteraceae bacterium
GACCGTGGTCGAATGCCCGTGCACGCCGACTTTCACGATGCCTATCCAGCCGTGCCGGTGGTCATACTGATCGCTTCACCAGTCCGGCAAGGAGAGATTTCAGCTTGTCGTTCTTCGACGAGGTTGACGAACCACCTCGTACAGAGCCGCGCAGCACCCCGCGTACGTCGTCTCGCTCAGCGCCCCGCCGACGTCGCCCGACCGGTACCGGAGGACGGCGCCCGCCCGGCGGCCAGCAGTCGATCCAGGTCCGGCGGGCGGTCGCGTTCGGCGCCCTGCTCGTCGTCATCCTGCTCATCGCCCTAGGGGTCCACGGCTGCGAGCAGAGCGCCACCGACAGCGCGCTGCAGGACTACACCAACCAGGTCTCGTCGGTGATCGCGCGCTCCACCAACACCGGTCACGATCTGTTCAACGTTCTCTCGAGCGCCTCGGGCTCCTCCAGCACCGCCACCGTCAACGAGAACATCAACCAGGCGCTCGCGCAGGCTCGCAACGAGCTGAGCACCGCCAAGAGCCTCAGCCCGCCGAGCCAGGTGTCGGGGGCCAACTCCAAGCTGGTCTACGCCCTGCAGTTGCGCGTGGACGGGATCGCCAACATCTCCAATGAGATCCAGCCGGCGCTCGGGACGACCAACGCCAGCAGCGCGGTCACCGCCATCGCCGCGGAGATCGCTCGCTTCTACGCCTCCGACGTCATCTACAAGGACTACGTCGTGCCCGAGGTCTACGCGGCGCTGCACGCCAACGGGACGCGCTTCAACGGACTGAACCCTGGGCAGTTCGTCCCCAACGTCGACTGGCTGCTCCCGCAGACCGTCGCCGCCGCGCTGCACGTCACCCTCCCCACCTCCGCGTCGACGTCCTCGGCCAACAAGACCTGCCCGAGCACATGCGGGCATGAGTTGAGCTCGGTGAGCGTCGCTGGCATCACCCTCCAGACCGGATCGACCAACGCGATCACCGCCAATCCCGCGCCGACATTCACGCTCAACTTCACCAACAGCGGCGCCGTCAACGAGCGCGACGTCGGCTGCGAGGTCACCGTCAACGGGACGAGCGTCCGCGGCAAGGCCGTCGTGCCCCAGACGACCGCGGGGCAGACCGCGACCTGCCAGGTCAAGCTCAACGCCGCGCCGCCGACCGGGACCTACTCGGTGGTGGCACGGATCGACAAGGTGCCGGGCGAGAAGATCCTGTCCAACAACTCCCAGACGTACACGGTCACCTTCCAGTAGGGCCCCAGCCCCCGCCCACCCGCGGAGAGCCTTATCCTCTCTGCGGTGCACGATCTGACCAGCACCGTCGGCATCGTCGCGATCGCCGCCGGCGCGGTGGCGGTGGTGGCGTTGGGGACGAGCGTGATCCTCGCCTTCCGCCTTCGGCGGCTGCGTTCGGAGCAGCGCGCGGTCCTGGGCGACCGTCGCCAGGACCTCGTCGCCCACGCCGCGTCGCTGCAGAGCCAGTTCGAGGCCCTCCACGGGTACGTGGAGGACGTCGCCGGGCGCCTGGACGAGCGGATGGGCACCGCCGAGGTCCGGCTCGACGGGGCCATCGCCTACAGCTCACTCGTGCGCTACGACGCCTACGGGGAGATGTCCGGTCGCCAGTCGATCTCGATCGCGCTGCTGAACGCCCGCCGCACCGGCATCGTGCTCACCGCGATCCACCACCGCGACCAGGCTCGCCTGTACGCCAAGCAGGTGCAGGACGGCCGCGGTGAGCTGGAACTGTCGCCCGAGGAGCTCGAGGCGATCACGGTCGCCCTGGCCGGCGGCGCCCCGGTCACCCCGCACCCGCCGAGCGCCCGGGCGCCGACCAGCACACGCTGACCAGTGGCCCACCACTGACGGTCTCGATGCGAGCCGGCTATTTCGGTCCCGAGGGGACCAACACCCAGGAGGCACTGCTCGCCGACACGATCGGACTCGAGCTCGAGACGGTCCCGCTGCCGACGATCTACGACACCGTCATGGCCGTCCACGAGGGGACCGTCGATCAGGCGATGGTGCCGATCGAGAATTCGCTGGAGGGCTCGGTCAACGCCACGCTCGACGCGCTGGCGATGGAGACCGACGATGTGGTGATCGTCGGCGAGGTTGTCCATCCGATCCGCCATTGCCTGATCGCGCGGACAGCGCTCGAGCTGTCGGAGATCGAGACGCTCGTCTCCCACCCTCAGGCCAACGCCCAGTGCGCCCGCTTCATCCGCGCGCGGCTGCCGGGCGCGCGCGTTCTGGCCGGGAGCTCCACCGCCGACGCCGTGCGCACCGTCGCCGGACAGACGGGCCCGTGGGCAGCGCTCGGCAGCCGGCTCGCCGCCGAGCGCTACGGCTGCGTGGTGCTGCGCGCCGGCGTCCAGGACGTGGCGGACAACGAGACCCGGTTCGTGTGGCTGGCCCGATCCGGCGCAGCGCCCGGCGGGCCGCGGATCGCGGCCGGGGACGCGCCGGCGCTCGGCCCGTTCAAGACGGCGATCGTCTTCTGGGGCCTCGGGTCCGAGGCGCCGGGCTGGCTCGTGGCCTGCCTGGCGGAGTTCGCGCAGCGCGGTGTGAACCTCACGCGGATCGAGTCCCGCCCACGCAAGCAGGGGCTGGGCCGCTACATGTTCTTCGTCGATCTGGAGGGGCGCGAGGACGAGCACCACATCGCCGAGGGCCTCGCCGAGCTGCGCGCGCGCGTGGAGCGGTTGCGGGTCCTGGGGTCGTTCCCGTCGGCCTGAGAACACCGCTCCGGGCGGGTCCCAAGGCCGTCGCGGCGGGGCCATGCCGAGGGTCTGTATCGCCAGTCGCGCCGCTAAACTGCCGGCAGCGAGAATCACCATGGCCTCCTCCGCACCAACAGAGCCATTGGGGTCCGCGCCGCAACCAGAGCACCAGCGGCGCGGGCGGGAGGTGGGCCGGGTGCTCGTGCTCAACGCGACATATGAGCCGATCAACGTCTGCACCGTGCGCCGGGCCGTCGTGCTCCTGCTCAAGGACAAGGCCGAGCTGATCGAGCACGGCGACTGGCAGCTGCACTCGGCCACCGCGACGATCGACCGCCCGGTGGTCATCCGGCTCGTCAGCTACGTGCGCATTCCTCGCGACACGCATCGGCGCAAGATCACCCGCCGCGCCGTGTTCGCGCGGGATGATTGGACCTGTCAGTACTGCGGGTCACGTGCGAACCTCACCGTCGACCACGTGGTGCCCCGCTCCAAGGGCGGTCCGTCGAGCTGGGAGAACATCGTCGCCTCATGCGCGCCGTGCAACCGGCGCAAGGGAAGCGCCTCGCCGCGGCAGGTCGGCATGCACCTGCGCCGCGAGCCGCGCACGCCGAACCCGAACGTCTTCATCCAGGTCGCCAGCCCGACGATTCCGGCGGCGTGGCGGGCGTACCTGGCCGCGTAGGGTCCTGGCGTCAGGCGGCGTAGCGCTGGGCCGAGCGGGCGCGCGCCTTGGCCGCCTCCGCCTCACGGTTCTTCGGGGGCGCGTTCGTCGTCAGGTGGTCCAGCAGCGTCGTGGAGGCGGCGGCGATGGCCTCGACGGCCCGCTCAAACGCCTCTTCATTGACCTTTGACGGCTTGGTGGCGCCGCTGATCTTGCGGACGTACTGCAGCGCGGCCGCCCGGACCTCGGCGTCGGTGGCCGGCGGCTCGAAGTTGTGGAGGGTCCTGATGTTTCGGCACATCCGCCAAGACTACCCCGGCGTCGGCGCGGTCGCCACCGCCGCCGGCTGGGACCCTCGCGGGCCCTTAACGATGAAGGGCGCCGTTCGACACGGCGCCCTTCACCAATCTGGCTGCTTAGACCTCGATGAGCCACCTGTTGCCGGAGGGACTAATACCGGGCTCTCATCGACGGCGGTGTCACGGGTTGGACTCCGCTAAGCGGGTTCAGCCTCCGACCTAGCGGCCGGACACCTCCAGGGTCCCGCAAAAACTGTCAGACAAGTTCGGACCACCTCCTTTCTCTGGTACGCAGAAGATTATCGAATCCGCCCGGCGGAATCTCCACCGAGGGATGAAATCTGACGCGGGGGGCGGGTCGCGGGCGCTACTCGTCGTCCGGCAGCGTGGCGTCGTCGTCCGGCAGCGTGGCGTCGTCATCCGGTGACGCGGGGTCATCGCCCGGCAGCGGGGGGTCATCGCCGAGGTCGGACAGCGGGCTGGCGGGATCGGTCAGGCTGGCCGGCGCGGCCGAATCGGCCAGATCGATCGGGGCGCCATCCTCGAGCACCGGCGCCGCGGTAGCGGCCTCGGACTCGACGACGAGCGCCACGGCGCTCACCTGATCGTCATCGCGGATGTTCATGACCCGCACGCCCTGCGACGCCCGGCCGTAGCGGTTGATCCCGCGCACCGAGGTCCGCTGCACCATCCCGTTCTGGGAGATGAAGACGAGCTCCTGGTGCTCGCGCACGACCAGCGCCCCCGACAGCGCGCCCTTGTTCTCGGTCAGCGCGATCGTCTTGACGCCCATCGTGCCGCGCCCCTTGACCGGGTACTCGGAGATCGGGGTCCGCTTGCCGTAGCCGTTCTCGGTGACGACGAGCAGCTCCTGATCGTCCCGGGCCACGTCCATCGAGAGGACGGCGTTGCCCTTCTGGGAGACGTTCATCCCGCGGACGCCGCTGGTGTCGCGGCCCATTGACCGCACCCGTGACTCGCTGAACCGGGACGCCTGGCCCGAGCGCGACACCATGATGATGTCATCGGTGCCACTCGTCCGGCGCACGGCGATCAGCTCATCGTCGTCGCGGATGTTGATGGCGATGATCCCGTCGGCCTTGATCGGGGTGTTGTAGGCCAGGAACTCCGTCTTCTTGATGACTCCCGCCCGGGTGGCGAAGACGAGGTACTTGCCCTCCGTGAAGTCACGGGTAGACAGCACCGACTGGACCCGCTCGCCCTCGCGCAGCGGCAGCAGGTTGACCAGCGCACGGCCCTTGGCCGTCCGCGACGCCTCGGGCAGCTCGTACACCTTGAGCCGGTAGATCTTCCCCCGGTTGGTGAAGAACAGCAGGTAGTCGTGGGTGGACGCGACGAACAGGTGCTCGATGTAGTCGTCGTCCTTCATGTCCATGCCGGTCACTCCGATACCGCCCCGGCGCTGCTGGCGATACGTGGACAACGGGAGGGACTTGATATAGCCCGAGTGGGTGATCGAGACCACCATCTGCTGGTCGGCGATCAGGTCCTCGATGTCGATCTCACCCTCGGCGTGGGTGATATCAGTGCGGCGCTCGTCGCCGTAGGCGTCGGCGATCTCGGTCAGCTCGTCCTTGATCAGCTGCAGGACGCGCTGCTCGTCACCGAGGATCTCGCGCAGCTCCTTGATCCGCTCGGTGAGGTCGGCGTGCTCCTGCTGGATCTTGTCGGCCTCGAGCGCGGTGAGCCGGCTCAGCGTCAGTTGCAGGATCGCCTGGGCCTGGACGAGCGTCAACTCGTAGCGTTCGATCAGGCCGGCCCGCGCGGTCTCGGGATCACGCGAGCCGCGGATCAGCGCGATCACCTCATCGAGGTGCGCGAGGGCGATCAGCAGGCCCTCCAGGACGTGAGCGCGTTCCTCGGCGCGGCGCAGCTCGTACTTGGTGCGGCG
>DATCFW010000290.1:0-8653 GCA_036509295.1 Solirubrobacteraceae bacterium
GGAGCAGATCCCCACGTTCGACGGGATCGTGCGGCCCGACGGCCGCGTCGGCACCCGGAACTACGTCGCCGTGATCAGCTCGGTGAACTGCTCGGCGACGGTGGTCCGGCGGATCGCCCAGGCGTTCTCGGCGCCCGGCGCGCTCGATGACCACCCCGGCATCGACGGCGTCATCGCCATCACCCACGGCACCGGCTGCGGGCTGTCAGCCGACGGCGAGGGGCTCGACGTGCTGCGCCGCACGCTCGCCGGCTACGCCCGCCACCCCAATGTGGCCGGCGTGGTCGTCGTCGGGCTGGGCTGCGAGGTCAACCAGATCGCCGCGCTCACCCGGGAGTTTCGCCTGCCCGCCGGCATGCCGGTGACCGATCTCGTCATCCAGGAGCTCGGCGGCTCGGTCACCACCGTGCGCCGCGGCATCGATGCCGTTGGCGAGCTGCTGGCCGATCTCGGCCAGATCGAGCGTCGCCCGGTCGGGGCGGGCGCGTTGTGTCTGGGACTGAACTGCGGCGGCTCCGACGCCTGGTCGGGCGTGACCGCCAACCCGGTCCTCGGGGTGGCGGCCGACCGGGTGGTGGCGTGCGGCGGGACGGCGATCCTCGGCGAGACGCCGGAGATCCACGGCGCCGAGCACCTGCTGACCAGCCGCGCGGCCTCCCCGCAGGTGGCGCAGGCACTGCTCGATCGGGTCGCGTGGTGGGAGCGCTACGCCGCGGCCGAGGGCGGCACCCTGGACAACAACCCCTCCCCCGGCAACCGCGCCGGCGGGGTGACGACGATCGAGGAGAAGTCACTCGGTGCCGTGGCCAAGGGCGGCAGCACTCCGCTCCAGGCGGTCTATCGGTACGCCGACCCGGTGTCCACGCCCGGGCTGGTGTTCATGGACACGCCCGGGTATGACCCGGTGTCGGTGACGGGGATCGTCGCCGGCGGCGCGTCAGTCGTCTGCTTCACCACCGGCCGAGGATCGGTGCTGGGATGCAAGCCGGCCCCCAGCCTCAAGCTCGCGACCACCACCGAGCTGTATGACCGCATGACCGACGACATGGATTTCAACTGTGGCCCGGTGCTCGACGGCGACAGCACGGTGTCCGAGCTCGGCGACGCGCTGTTTGACGAGATCCTGGCCGTTGCCTCGGGCCGGCGCACCAAGAGCGAGGAGCTCGACTTCGGCGACGAGGAGTTCCGGCCGTGGCAGCTCGGGGCGGTGATGTGAGGCTCGGCTTCGACACCCTCGCCGCGCTCGAGCCCTCGGTGCGGCCGGCGATCGATCCGCGTGCCCTGCGGACCGGCATCGTCCACCTTGGGATCGGCGCCTTTCACCGCGCGCACCAGGCGGTGTACACCGAGGATGCGATCGCGGCCGGCGGCGGCGACTGGGGCATCTGCGGCGTCACCGAGCGCAGTCCGGCGGTGGTCGACCAGCTCGCTCCTCAGGACGGGCTCTACACGCTCGCCCAGCGCGGCGCCGACGGCGAGCGCCTGCGCGTGGTGGGCAGCGTCCGCGAGCTGTGCTGGGCGCAGGCCGACCCCCACCGCGTGCTGGAGCGAATCGCCGACCCCACCGTCCGCATCGTCACCCTCACCGTCTCGGAGAAGGGCTACCGGCACGATCCCGCCACCAACCGACTCCGCCTCGACGACCCCGGGATCGCCGCCGACCTCGCGCTGCGCGAGGGGCGGACCGTGGTCGGCCAGCTCGCGCTCGGGCTCGACCTGCGCCGCCGTCAGAGTGGCGCGCCGGTGACCGTCCTGTGCTGCGACAACCTGCCCGACAACGGTGCCGTGCTCGGCGGCCTCGTGCGCGAGTTCGCCGCTCGCCTCCCCGATGCGGACCGGCTGCTCGGCTGGATCGAGCGCGACGTCCGCTTCCCGAGCACGATGGTCGACCGGATCACCCCGGCCACGACGGCCGACGATCGCGCGCAGGTGCAGGCGACGCTCGGCGTCCGGGACGACGGCGCCGTCGTCACCGAACCATTCAGCCAATGGGTGATCGAGGACGACTTCGCGGCGGGACGACCGGCGTGGGATCAGGCCGGCGCGATTCTCACCGGTGACGTCGGGCCCTACGAGCGGATCAAGCTGCGGCTGCTCAACGGCAGCCACTCGACGATCGCCTACCTCGGCGCGCTGGCCGGGTACGACTACGTCGCCGACGCGGTGGGCCCGCGGACGCCGTTCCTCGGGATCCTGCGGGGGCTGATGGCCGACGATGTCGCCCCGACGCTCGACGTGCCCGACGGATTCGACCTCTCGGCCTATGAACAGGAGCTGCTCGATCGCTTCGCCAACCCGGCGCTGCACCATCGCACCGTGCAGATCGCGATGGACGGCAGTCAGAAGCTGCCGCCACGGCTGCTCGGCACGATCGCTGACCGGCGCCGCGCGGGCGCCGAGCCCTCGCTGGCCGCGCTCGGCGTCGCCGCCTGGATGCGCTACGTGAGCGCCCGCCGTTCCGACGCCGGCCGCGAACTGCCCGTCGATGATCCGCTGGCCGGCGAACTTGCGGCTCGGCTGCGCGGCTGCGACGATGCCACCTCAGTGGTCGGCGCGCTGCTGTCGGTGACGGCGATCTTCGGCGAGGAGCTGGCCGGGGACGACGGCCTGCGCGAGCTATTGACCGACCACCTCGGGATGCTCATCGCCGACGGCGCGCAGCGCACCGCCCGCCGGCTGGCCGGAGGTCCGGCTGGGCGGGCCGCGACAATCGATGCCCATGCCCGCTGAACCGACCGGCGCCACCACGCCGGCCCACCGGGTGGCGCTCACGGCGCAGCTGAACGACACCGGGATCGTGGCGATCCTCCGATCGGCCACCGCGGAGCACCTCGAAGCGGTGTCGGAGACGCTGGCGCGATCCGGGATCACCTGTCTCGAGCTGACGCTCACCACGCCGGGCGCGCTCGAGGCGCTGGCCCGCATCCGCGGCGCGCTGGACCGCTCCGTCGCCGTCGGGGTCGGCAGCGTGATCACCGAGGCCCAAGCGGCGGCGGCGCTCGAAGGCGGCGCGGACTTCCTCGTCAGCCCTGGGGTGTGCGCCGGCGTCGCCCGCGAGGCGGTGCGCAACGGTGTCGCCTGCTACCCGGGAGCGTGGACGGCGACCGAGATCATCGCAGCGTGGGACCTCGGCGCGCCGGGGGTGAAGCTGTTCCCGGCGGCGTCGGGCGGCCCCCGGCACCTCACGCACCTCCGCGGCCCGCTCCCCGACATCCCGCTGGTGCCGACCGGCGGCGTTGACCTGGGCCGCGTCGGCGAGTACATCGCCGCGGGAGCGGTCGCGGTCGGGCTCGGCGGGCCGCTGATCGGTGACGCGCTACAGGGCGGATCGCTGGTGGCGCTGGGCGAGCGCGCCGCCGCCGCGCTGAGGGCGGTCGGCGACGGGCGGGCGCAGCGGTGAGCGTGCCCGCGTCGGGGGCCGGCGGGCTGGTCACCGCCGGGGAGACGATGGGCCTGATCGTCCAGTCCGAGCCGGGATCACCGCGCAACGGCGAGCCGATGACCTTCCGGATGGGGGGAGCGGAGTCCAACGTCGCCATCGGGGTCTGCCGGCTCGGCGTGCCGGCGACCTGGATCGGCCGGGTGGGCGCCGACCCGGCGGGTGACCTCATCCGGCGCGAGCTGCGGGCCGAGGAGGTGCAGGCGATCACCACCATCGACCCAGCGCCGACCGGTCTGATGCTGCGCTGGCGCCCGACCGCGATGCACGGCCGCGTGGAGTACCGTCGCCGGGCCAGCGCCGGATCTCATCTGCAGCCGTCGGATATCCCTCCCGAGACGATCAGGCAGTCCGCGGTGTTCCACGCCACCGGGATCACGCTCGCGCTCGGGGCAGGTCCGGCCGCGACGGTTCAGACCGCCGCGCGGATCGCCCACGATGCCGGCCGGCTGGTCAGCTTTGACCTCAACTACCGGCGCGCCCTGTGGGCCGAGGCCGAGGCCGCGCCGGCGCTTACCGCCGCCGCGCGCGACGCCGACATCGTGTTCGCCGGGGTGCAGGAGGCGCGCATCGTCGCCGGGACCGTCGATCCGCTGGATGCGGCGCTCGCACTCGAGGAGCTCGGCCCGACCAACGTGCTGATCAAGCTCGGTGCCGACGGTTGCCTGGCCCGGATCGACGGAGTGACCCTCGAGCTCGCCGCGCCGGCGGTCACCGTGATCGACACCGTCGGCGCCGGCGACGCGTTCGTGGCCGGCTACCTCGCCGAGCTGATCGAGGGCGCCCCCCCGAGCCGGCGGCTGGCGACGGCGGTGGCCGCGGGGGCGTTCGCCGTCACGTCGGCCGGCGACTGGGAGGGGCTCCCGCGGCGCGCCGCGCTGTCGCTCCTGGACGAGGCCGACCCCGTCGTCCGCTGACTCCGGCGCTCATGGTTCTCATGCAAGGGGGCGGCGAGGCCCGATTGCGCTCCCCGGGGTGAGAGTCCGTTCACGCTTATCCACCAATCGTCGACGTCGCCTTCAGCGCCTGCCAGCCACGGGCGACACAAGGGGAGCAAGGGCCCATGACGGGCGACAACCAACCCAACACGGAAGTGGGTACGCATGAACGTCTCAGCTGTTTCCTTGACCCCAGCCGTTTCCTCCACCAGTCGGATCCAGCCCCAGCAGGTCTCGGCCGCCGTCCTGAAGAGCGCCGAGGGCGACGGTGACGGCCGGACCGGGGCCGCGGCCCTCAACGACGGCGACTCCGCCGCCCAGAAGGCCTCGCAGTCGGTGGCCAAGTCCGGCCACACGGTGGACGTCAAGGCCTGAGGCTGAGCCGGGATGAGCCGGCCCGGGGGTGGCGGTCCGCCGGGCCGCCACTCCCCGCGCTCGATCAGTTCTCGGCGACCTGCGGGACGGCCGGCGGGGCGCCCGGCCGGTCGCGATGCGGATGGGGCAGGTGCGGGTGATGGGCGTGTCCCCCCGGCTGCACGTCGCGCTTGGTGACCGCCACGTAGGTCACCAGGCCGATGAAGACGACGAGCGCGATGGCGCTCACCAGCCCGTCGCCCCAGCTCAGGCCGCCGTTGGTCGGCTTGCTGAATCCGTCGGCAAACGACGCGCCGAGCGGGCGGGTGACGACGTAGGCGAACCAGAACGCGACGATCGGGTTGAGGTGAAACCGCAGCCAGCCGACGGCCGGCACGGCGAACACGACGGCGAACAGGATCGCCGACTCCCAGAAGCCGAGGTTGAGCGAGTACGCGGTGAGATCGCCGGCCGCGGTGCCGAGCGCGAAGGTGCCGAGCACCGCCGCCCAGTAGAACTTCTCCCGGCGGCGAGTGTCGATGCTGTGGATGGAGAGGGTGCCCTCGCTGCGGTACCAGAAGTAGAAGACGGCGGCGACGATGATCGCGAACATCGGCGTGGTCACCGAGTACGGGAGGCCGGCGCCGTCCCGGATACCGTCGGCGATCATCGTGCCGAACACGGCCACCATCATCACCGCGAACCAGTAGACCGCCGCCTTGTACACCGGGGTGCGGAGCTGCAGCCAGAGGGCGAAGGCGAGTCCGAAGACCCCGATGGCACCGGCGATCGGCACGCTCTGCTGTCCCATGAAGTCCGACATGGCCTCGCCCATCCCGGTGGTGAGGAGCTTGAGCACCCAGAAGATCAGGGTGATCTCGGGCACTTTCACGGCGATTGGATGGCGGGCGCGCAGCGACGTGGTGGCTCGCGGCATGGTGTCCTCTTTTGAGTTTTCGAGCTGCGTACACGGCGTCGCTACGGGCACGGCGATCCGCCGTCAGCGGCGCGGAATCTGGTGGCCCCGAGATCCCGCGACCTTCTAGTGATGCTCGGCAGGTTCAATCAGGCTTTGATGAAAGAAAGATGAGAAGCCCCTTAGAAACGTGCGCGGCTAACAGACGGCTAACCGCAATACCGTTTCCTTAGGCGGCTAGGATGGTGATGGCGTCGCTGGGCGGCTTGGTCGGCTTGGGTGGGTTGCGGTGTTGGGGTCGCTTGACGGGCCAGTTGGACATCTTGCGCTTGATCACGCGCGGGTTGGTGCGCGGGCGGCGCGGTCCGAGTTGCTGGGCGAGGATCTCGGCGATCGCGTGCTCATGGGCGGTGGCGATCGTCAGGGGGGGAAAATCCCGGCTGGGTGCGGGCGCTGCGGCGGGCGGCCCGAACGCTTCGGGTGAATGACAATCGGTCTGGGTCGAGGTCGGCGGTCAGTGCGGCGTCGTGCATCAGCTTGCGGATCGCGTAGTGGGTGCAGAGGTAGCCGTAGGCTTCTTGGTAGACGCCGTCGGGTGCTTTGGAGCGCAGCACGACGCGTGGTCCGCGCTGGTGGACCTTGAGTTCGTCGAGCGCGTTCTCGATCTCCCAGCGCTCGTGGTAGAGCACCCCGAGCTCTGCGGCGGGCGCCTGCTCGGGCTCGAGGATCGTTGACAGCAGCCGGTAGCGCTGCTCAGGGTCGCTGCGGCCGTCGTCGAGCTGGTACTCGACGACGCGGACCTGCTCGCCATCGCGGTGCGCGCGCTGATCGGGCTGGTTGGCGTAGACGCGCGTCAGGTATGAGCCGTCCGGAAGCTGCCGCTCACGCGGTAAGAGCATGTGGGCTCCCACGCGCCAGAGCAGCTGCGCCCCGGTCTTGCGGGCCGTTTGGAAGCGAGCGAAGCTGTAGAACCCACGATCGGCCAAGCACAGCATCCCCGGCTCGAGCCGGGGAACGAGCTCGTCCGCCAGCGCGTTCTCGCCGCTGCTGAGCGGCCCCATCGCCGCGGCGCAGATCGCGTGGGTCCCCGTCTCTGAGAGCGCGACCAGCCGCAGCTGCGGGAACGCGCCCCCACCCTCACGCCGTGAGGAACCCGGCCGTCCGAACTCCCGCTCGTTCGCCGGGGTATCGGCGACATCCAGGCACGTGCCATCCACGCTCATCAACCGCCACTGGCGGTAAAACGCCCCGCGCGTCGCCTCCCCGGCCAACGGCCGGGCGACCGCCGCGAACAACAGCTCAAGCGGCTCACGCCCCAGCCGCGCACGCGCTTTGAAGATTGACCCCTTCGCCGGCACCTCCCACACCTGCCGCCATCCCGACGACCACGCCAGCCCCTCGACCAACGCGCGCATCACCTCCTCATAGGAGGCATCCGCGAACAACGCCATCGCCAGCACGTAGTACACCACCACCCGCGCCGGGAGCAGCCGATGGCGCTGCTCCACCCGCCCGGCCTCACTCACCACCCGGTCGACCAGCTCCGGCGGGAACACCCGCGTCAGCACACCAATCGAGATGTGATCCGAGAGCCGCTGATCAGTCTCCGGCTTGACCCAACCAGACCGAGGCACGCCGCAACCATAACCACCCCACCGGACACTAAGGAAACGGTATTGGCCTAGGGACTGGTGTTCGATTCGGCCCGAAACCTCGCGGTGGCCAACGCGGGGACCGACGGGACCGATGGATCGATCACGGTCTACCCAGCCAGCGGTCCGCCATCGTCACACCCAGCCGCCCAGGTCCAGTGCGCGTTGGTGTACGCAATCGACTGGTCCGGAGCGACCGGGAAACCCCACTCGCGCAGGTCCTCGGTGGTGTGCGCGTCGGAGGCGAGCGTCTGGATGTTGGCGATCACGCGGTCGCGCTCGTACCTCCGTCGGCTCCAAGCTCTCGCCCCCGGCGACGCCCCGGTCAGCTGCGGCTTCCCACGCCGATCGATCAGCGGGTTGGGTCAAGACCGACCCGAGAGGGCGTCCGACGCCCGCGGTACCGCGCCGAGCGCCGGCGCCGGCGCCGGCGCCGGAAGACTGGTTCGCCACGATGCGGAATTGCCTCCAGGTCGGGACGGGCCTCCGGCGGCACTGGGTTTCTGCCCGGCTCCGCGCTGAAGCCAGGCCTCGGCTGGGTTCTCAGAAGGGATCGACGACCGGACGGCCGGAGGCCGGCGAGGCCGGCGCACAGTGGAACGTCAAGCGACCACGTCACATCCAACGAGAGGTACGCTCGGGTGACGATGACCGCCCCGCTGATCGCCCGTCTCGTCGCCGCTGGGCGGATCGGCTTCGGAGTCGCGCTGGTCGTGGCACCCGAGCGCGTGACGTCGCTCTGGCTGGGCAATGACGCCGGGCGACCCGGCGCGCGGGTCGTCACGCGCGGGCTTGGCGCCCGCGACCTGGGGCTCGGGGTCGGCGCGCTCGCGGCTGCCGACTCGGGGCTCCAACCATGGGTGGCGGCAGCCATCGTTGCCGACACCGCCGACCTGGTCGCGACGGTCGCTGCTGGCAAGTCACTCCCGCTCACGGGTCGAGCCCTCGTGGGAGCGGTTGCCGCAGGCGGGGCCATCCTCGGCGCGATCGCGTTCGCGGGTCTACGTCGCGGCGCTTCACGCGCCTGACCGGCCCGGGCGGGGATCGACGGGAGGCCAGGCGCTTCGACCCGCGGCGACGGATGGTGAACCTCAGCCAGGCAGAGGAGTTCGTCATTCCACGACGCTCCGTTTGACCTCGTCGGCGCACGTGAGTACCGCGCCGCCATCGGACGCGACCCGGCGGGTGTTGCACGCTCGGCTCAGGTTGGAATCTCGTTCGACGATCCCGCAGCCGCTGACTGCCGTCTCGACGCCGCCGGCTGCGCCGGTCGGTTGGCCATTGACCGCCGCCTATGCGAACACGGGGAATATCGGTGGCTCGGAACAGCCAGTGATGCCAGCATGCTCGTGGC
>DATCFW010000291.1:0-5308 GCA_036509295.1 Solirubrobacteraceae bacterium
GACGATGAGCCTCGAGGTGGGCGTCGCCGCGCCGGTGCCCACTCTCACGCCCGACGCGCCCCAACCCCCGCCGCCGGCCCCGGTCGCGTCACCACGACGCGAACCCAGCGTGACGTCGAGGCCAGTAAACCTCGAGTGACGGAGGCAGGTGCGCGGCGGCCTGAGGTGCGGCGGCGGCACCTTTGCCCCGGCCTGGGTCAATAGCGGAAGTCCTGCGGACACGCCTCGGTCGGCGACGAGGCGGAACCCACTCGGTGACGGCGCCCGAAGCAGCCGGCGCACCTCGTGCTTGTCGATCAGGTCTTATCCACCTCGCCGAGGACGTCGCGAAGTTTGCGCGCGAAGGCTTCGGGTTGGCCGGCGTATCCGGAGTCGCCGCCAAGGAAGCCGCCGTGGTGACTGGGGAAGACGATCGCCTGCTGACCGAGCAGCTCGGCGGTGACCACAGACGTCCGGCCCGTGAAGGTGCTCCCGGATTCCTCGGCCACGGCGATCACGATGCGCGTGGGCGCCGCGGTCAGCGCGCCGATGTCGGGACGGTAGCTGCTGATCGTCCAGGACCGGTCCGATAGCAGCGGGTCGTCGCGGGAGCCGTCGTCCTCGGTCGGCATCCCGAACGCGGCGGGGTCCGCCGTGGGCTGGGCGAAGTATTCGTCGGTGAACTCGCCTGGCCACGATCCCATCGCGATGAAGGCCGCCATGCCGGCACTCGACCCCTGGGCGTCGTACGCGTCGCGCACCGCGGCGCGGGCGCGCTCGGCCGCTCCGGAGTCGGGGAGCACCGGGATGAGCGGCGGCTCGTGTGCCACCAAGGTGGTCACATCGTCGGGATAGGCGGCCACGAGCGCGAGCGCGGTCACCGCGCCCCCGCTGCTCGCGAACATCTCGACCGGGCCGGCGCCGAGGGCCTCGATCACGGCATGGACATCGTTCGCTTGGATCGTGGGCGTATTGTCGACCCGACCGTCTTTGCGGATGCTGCGGCCCAGGCCGCGCGGGTCATAGGTCACGACGGTGCGGTCGGGGAAGTGCGAGGCCAGCGTCGCGAAGCCGCTGGCGGTCATGGGCTGACCGATCATAAAAAGGGGTGGGCGGCCGTCGGCGGTGGGCAGCGGGCCGCGGACGTCGTAGGCGATGTCGGCCTCGTCGGTCGTGAGTGTGTGAATTGTCGTCATGGCACTATTGACCTCGCCCCTCCTCAAAACTCATCGCGCCGCTCCCCGAGCCCCGGGCCGGCCGACGAACTGCCGTCTGGGTCGAGTCTCGCGCCTCGCCGAACCAGGTCGCTGCCGCGGTGGTGTTATCGGGTCGATGTGCGTAGGCAGATCCGGTCGCCGTGTTAGGACTGGGCGTCGCTGACGTCCCAGATCTGTCCGGTCTGGTCGGTGCTGAGGTGACGGAGAAGCGCCGCGGCCGACTGGCGGGGGGTGATCAGATTGCCCTGAGCGTGGTTGGCGACAAAGCGTTCGTGCAAAGCGGTACCGATCTGCTCGGGTGGCTGATCGCGTATCCATTGCTGCATCGCGGTGTCGACCGCCCCGGGGCGGTAGGCGTTGACGGTGATGCCGGTGCCGGTGCCAAGCAGCTCGGCGGCGAGGTTGATGGTGTGCGCTTCGACGGCGGCCTTGGATGCGGCGTAGACGGTGCCGCCGACCATCATGCCGGGGTTCGAGACGATGCCGCTGGAGATATTGACGACGCGGCCCCATCCGTCCGCCACCATCGCGGGGATCGCCGCCGCCGTGAGGCTGATGACGGCGACGACGTTGACGGCGAGAGATCGGCTGATCTCAACGGGGTCAAGCTCGCTGGTGGCCCCCAGGGGCCCGACCGCCGCGGCGTTGTTGATCAGCACGCCGATGTTGCCCAGCCGTGAGGCGGCGTGGGCGACGGCGGCATGGATCTGCGCCGGATCGCTGAGATCGGTGACCACCTCCAGAGCCGTGCCCTCGGCTGAGCGGATCTCTGACGCGACGGCGTGAAGCTCGCTCGTGCTGCGGGCGACCAGCGCGACCTTGGCGCCGGCGGCGGCGAGACCGAGGGCGATCTCTCGACCGATTCCTCGACCGGCGCCGCTCACCAGCGCGACCCGGTCAGCTAGGTCGGCCATCATGACGCTCCGGAGGGTGTCTGAATCAAGGCGTCGACTGCGGTGACGATGGCGCTGACCTCGCTGCGGGTGGTGTAGTCAGGGTGAACGTCGATCCAGGCGATCGAGTTCTCTCCGCCGACGAGGACAACCGTCGGGAGGGGCAGCGTGTCGGTCCCGTCGGCATTGACCTCTTCGAGCGCAAGCCCGAGCTTCTCCTGAGCGGCCCGCACGTCATCGCTGCGGGCCGGCATCAAGATCTCCAGCTCGCCGGCCAGCGCGTTGCCGGGATCGGAGAGAACGGGGAAGGGGAGGTCATGCTTCTCCTGCATGGTCAGCGACCCGTCGGGCTTCTGTGGGCTGACGGCCACCAGGCCGACGCCCCGCTCGACCAGCAAAGGATGCAGCTGCTCGCGGTAGGTCTTCAAGGTGAGGTTGCAATACGGACACCACGCGCCCCGGTAGAACACGATGACCGCCGGGCGGCCGGCGGTCACCGCGTGCAGCGAGGCCGGCGACCCGTGCGCGTCGAGCATCGCCGCGTCGGAGATCGTCGTGCCTGGCCGAGCCGCGCCGGCAGGAACGCCCGCGGCGGTCAGGTTCGCCAGCGACGTGGCGAAGGCCGACGCGACATCAGGCGGGATTCGATCGCCCAGACCGGCCTGCAGCTCGGCGACCTGGTCAGCAATCGTTGCAGAGGTGCTGCTCATGAATCGCTCCCTTGATCGAGTCGCCGCGGCCAGCAGCTCACGGCGTAACGCGCTCCAGTTCAAATATGGAGCGATCAAGCCAAACTAGCAGTTCTGGCCCATCAAGGCCAAAAGGCTAAGCTCTGCCTTGTGCGAGCTGCTGCAGCCTCATCGAGCGAGCGGGATCGGTTCACGGCCAAGGGGCGAGCGGCGCGAGCCCGGATCATCGAGGCCGCCGCCACGCTGATGTACGAGCGCGGGGTCACCAACACCAGCACAGAGGACGTCCTCAAAGCGGCTGAGGTCAGCAACTCCCAGCTCTACCACTACTTCGCAGACAAAGACGACCTCACCCGCGCGGTCATCGCCCACCAGATCGAGCGCGTGCTCAGCGGCCAGGAGACGGTCCTGGCCGGACTGGACTCGTTCGCTGCCCTCCAAGGCTGGCGCGACATGCTCGTCAGCGTCGCCTCGCGGCGCGGCGGCCGGGGCGGATGTCCGATCGGTTCGCTGGCCAGCGAACTCGCCGACCGCGACGAAGGTGCCCGACGAGCCCTCGCTGTCGGCTTCGCGCGCTGGGAAGCGGCGATCCGCGACGGCTTGAGCGCCATGCGCGACCGCGGCGAACTTCGCGCCGACGCCGACCCCGAGCAGCTCGCGCTCGCCACCCTCGCTGCTCTGCAAGGCGGGCTGCTGCTCGCCCAAACCCGTCGCGACGCCACCCCGCTCGCGACCGGGCTGGACGCCGCAATCGCCCACATTCGCACCCACGCCAGCTGATATCCCTTCGTGGAGACCAGCCGCCCCAGATCGCGGGGCGTTAGTCGACGACCGGCGTGCGGCCCACCTGATGGGGCTGGCGTGAGGTCGTCACTGGGTCCAGAGATGTCCGGTCTCCCCGAATAACAATGAGATAACAGCGTTACGGCGCCGTTACCACCTGCCGAGTACACCAGGAGCCGGCGACCAACCGGCAGGAGTCCCACGCCATGTCCAGCGCGGATACGAGCGGAACAGTGCACGCCCACCGTCTCGGGCCGTGGATCGGGCTCGTCGCGGCGGTCAGCTGCGCGGCAGCGATCGCCGCCTGCGGCGGCTCGGGCTCGGGCCCGAGCGTCGTCGGTGGCACCACGGCCACCGGGAACAGCTCCCCGGTGGCGCTATCGCGGTGTATGCGGGCGCACAGGCTCACGAACTTCCCGGACCCCAAGCAAGGCTCTGGCGGCTTGGGCTTCCCCGAGGGGTTGTTAATGTCGTCTGACGGAACGTTGACGGTCGACGGCGCGAGCTTCGCCGGGCCGGCGCTGAAGACCGCGGAACAGGCGTGCAAGAGGTTCCTGCCCGGTGGCAGCGGCCCACCGCCACCGGTCTCGCCGCGGCAGAAGAAGGCGGCGCTGGCCAACGCGCAGTGCATGCGCACGCACGGCGTCCCGAACTTCCCTGACCCCACGTTCCCCACCGGCGGCGGTGTCGCGATCACCGGGTCCGGGGTCAATCCCCAGTCGCCAGCGTTCAAACAGGCGGCGGCCGCGTGCGGCGGCCCGGCCAGACGGATCGGGTGATATCGGTGGCGCCGGGCCATGTCCGCAGCGGCCCCCGCTCGCGCTCGCCGTCGCTAGCTGCGCAGCCGCGATCGCGGCCTGCGGGTCGGTGAGGCGCCCAGCACCGTTGCCGCCTCGGGTGGTCCGAGACCGCGCCTGTCGCGGCTCGGGTTCTCTGAATGCATCTGCTCGCACGGCGTGTCGGACTTCCCCGAGCCAGGCTTGAACGGCGCCCGCCCGAGCGGCAACGTCAGCACCATCTTCGGCGTCACGATCCCCTCCGATAGCGATGCCCGAGATTGGCGACGTGCGGAAATGCGGACCCTCCGCGGGCGAGACCTGCGGAGCTTTCGGGTGTTACGTCTCTTGTGAATCCCGGCCCCGCAGCGGACGGGATGGCGTGACGTCGCGACCACCCTCTGCGGGGTGGGTGGGCCAGAGGTAGCGCTCAACGAGCGTGGAGGTGATGGCGTCCATGGAGTCGGACGGATAGTCGTTGCTCACCGAACCAACTCCGATACAAACCGGCTGCGATACGCAGGACACGCCCAGGAGTCCCGTGTGCGGATTCGGAGACGTTGTCCAGCCGGCCGTGGTGAGCCGCAGCGGGGCGGGAACAAGCAGGCAGCGCGTGATTGTCAGGCACGAGAAACCATTGGCTTCGTAGGACCCAGGGACCAGCGGGGTCGGCACCGATTCGAGCGACCACCCGGAATGATTCCAGCGCTCCGAGAGGACGGGGTCACCGGAAGGTGACGTGCCGGCTGCGATGCATCCCGTGGTGGTCGGACACGACACCGCGGTGAGGACTCCAGTACCACCGCCGGAGGTCATGGTCCGCTCTACCGACCATCGTGACCCGTCCCAGCGCTCGGCGAGCGGAGTGACGCGCCCGGCGTCGGTGTCTACGCTGCCGACCGCCATGCAGAAGCTGACAGACGGGCATGAGAGCCCGAAGAGGGAGTCCTCACCGGAATGGTGTCGGAGCG
>DATCFW010000292.1:0-5186 GCA_036509295.1 Solirubrobacteraceae bacterium
TCGGCGAGGGTGATCGTGGCGCCGGCCGGCCCGGCAGCCGAGGGCGTGAAGCGCACGCCCAGCCAGCAGGTGGCGCCGGGCGTGACCCGGCTGTTCGTGCAGCCGTCGTGGGTTATTGAGAAGTCGCCGGCCAGGTCGCCGCCGACTGCCGCCGAGGTCACGAACAGCGGCTCGTCGCCGGTGTCGGTGACGGGCAGATAGACCACCGGTCCCGGCTGGGCGACCGTCTGATCGCCGAAGTCACCCGCCAGGCTCGACGCGGTTGTGGGCGGCGTATAGAGCTCAGCTGAGCTATTCAATCCACCGGCGACCAGCACCCTGCCGTCCGAGAGCAGTGTCGCGGTGTCCTCGGTGCGCGCCGTCGTCATGCTGCCCGCCGAGGACCAGGAGTCAGATGCCGGGTCATACAGCTCGGCTGACGCCAGCTCGCCCGCCCCGGACGACACTGACGCGGTGCCGCCCGCGATCAGCACGCTGCCGTCCGAGAGCAGAGTTGCGGTGTCCCCGGCGCGGGGGGTGCTCATGCTCGCCGCCGGCGACCACGAGTTTGACGCCGGGTCATACAGCTCCGCCGCGGCGGTCACATCGCCGGGGACGTAGCCGCCCGCCACCAGGACCCGGCCGTCGGGAAGCAGCGTCGCGGTCTGCTGCTCTCGCGCCGTGGCCAGGCTGCCCGCCGGCGACCACGTGTTCGACGCCGGGTCATACAGCTCCGCCGTCGCGGTCACATTGCCGGCACCGTCCTGGCCGCCTGCCACCAGCACCTTGCCGTCAGGCAGCAGGGTCGCGGTGTGCGCCGCGCGAGCCATCCCCATGCTGCCCGCCGAGGACCACAAGTCAGACGATGGGTGATACAGCTCCGCGGTCGCCGTCGGCTCCGGCGGGTTGCCGGTGAACCCACCCGCGACCAGCACGTCCCCGTCTGACAACAGCGTCGCCGTCTGATCGAACCGCGCGGTGGCCATCGGCGGCCCCGCCGTGTCGGTGCGCATCCTCCAGTCGAGCAGGTCAGTGGAGGCCAGCGGGGCGCCGGCGTCGCTGCCACCGGTGATCAGGACCTTGCCGTTGGCCAGTAGCGTCGCGGTCTGATTGATGCGCGCCGCGCTGAGCGCGGGCTCGGGGATCCAGGAATTCGTTCCCGGCTGAAACTCCTCGGTGGACCGGTTCTGGGCGGGGATGTCGCCACCGGTGACGAGCACGCTGCCATCCGGCAGCAACGTGGCCGTGTCCCAGTAGCGAGCCGTGCTCATGCTCGCCGTCGGCGACCACCCCGGCGACGCCGAGGCGCCAGACACGATCCACAGGCACATCAGCACAGTCAGCCCCGCCAGCCCGACCCGGCGAGACCGCAGCCCGGCGAACCGCCCAGCTCCGCTCTCGCTCTCGGTCAGACGCGCGGGTGACACCGGGCTCGGCGGCTCGCTCGTGACCGTCAGCGGCCGGCGAAGCAGCAACCACGCCGCGAGCAGGACGAACAGGCCGGAGGTCATGAGCGCCCCCTGCAGTCCGAGCAGCGAGACGAGCGGTCCGGCGATGAGCGAGCCGGCGACGATGCCCGCGATGGACACCGGCAGCACGAGCCCCCAGGCACGCGCCAGGACCGCGTCGTCCAGCAGCCGGGGGAGGGCGGTGTCGGAGAGCACCTCGCCCACGACCATCCCGCCGCCGCAGACCGCGGCCAGGAACGCCGCCCCGGCAAGGGTGGGGATCACGCCCAGGGCCGCGAGCGCGAGGCCGACGAGCAGGAGGGCGATGCTCAGCAGACCCCGCCACCGAGACGGCGCATTGACCCGGCCCGCGACGGTCGCACCGATGACCCCGCCGACGCCGAACGCGCCGAGCAGGACGCCGTATCCGCCGTCGCCGGCCCCGACCCGCCGGCTGACCAGCACCAGGGTCACGGTCAGCAGGCCGTACACGGCGCTGCAGAGCAGGTCGGCGGCGATCAGCCGGACGGCGCTCGGCTGGCCGCGCAGAGCGTCGGCCCCGGCGCGGATGTCGGCGAGCAGGCTCGGCGCCGCCGCGTCTCGGGTCGGCGCGAACGCGTGATCTGATCCGATCGCGAGCACCGCGATCGCCGAGCCGATGAAGGTGACGGCATTGACGAGGATCGCGACCGACGGGCTCGTGACGAGGAGGATCACGGCGCCGAGCGCCGGTCCGGCGACCATCGCGCCCTGCCCGATCGCCGACCGCAGCGCGGTGGCGCGCTGAAGCTCGTCATCGGACACCAGCCGCGCGGCGCAGCCGGCCACGCTCGGCGGTGTGACGACGCCGGCCGCCACCGCCGCCGCGGCCAGCACCGGTACCAGCACGATCGGCAGTCCGGTGGCGGCGACGGCTGCCAGCGCGACCATGAGCGCGGCTCGTGACAGGTCAGAGCCGATGAGCAGCCCTCGGCGGTCGTGACGATCGGCCAGCGCTCCGCCGAATGGTCCGAGCACGACCATCGGAAGAACCCGGGCGGCGGTGGTCAGCGCGACCCAGGTGGCAGAGCCGGTGCGCTCGTAGACGAGCGCGAGGAGCGCCACGTTGTAGAGCCAGTCCCCGACGGAGGAAACGGCGAAGGCGAGGAGCAGCAGGTGAAGCGAACGGCCGCCCGGCAGCAGTCGGCGGCGGTCAGCAGGAGTGGAAGTGAGCATGCTCCAAGCATGGGTCTGAGTCCCCCCTGGCCACAATCGGGCAACGGCCTGATCTTCAAGCGGCGCGCTACCTCAGACGTGGGTCCTAGGGGCCCCAGGCGCGTCTGCTCGCTGGCTCACCCCACGGCGGTGCGCGACGGCTGCGGCCTGTACCCGGGTGGCCACGCCGAGCTTGGCCAGAATGTTGGACACGTGGACGCTTGCCGTCTTGCGCGAGATGACCAGCTCATCGCCGATCTCCCGGTTCGAGCGGCCTTCGGCCACCAGGGCCAGCACTTCGCGCTCGCGCGCGGTCAGACCCAGCGACTGCAGCTGGTCCGCGATCTCGCCTGCGGATGCAGATCCGGCGTCACCGCCGTCGGAGTCGATCCGCAGGCGCGCTCGCCGAGCCAGCGCGTGCGCCTCCTCGATCAGCGGCTCCGCGCCCATCCACCGCACCAGCTCGAGCATCTCGCGCACGGACTCGGCGGCGAGGACGAGGTCGCCGTCGTCGCTCAGCGTCTCGGCCTGCCTCAAGAGGGCGTAGCTGAGCGGGAACGGCTCGTTCATCGCACGGCAGGCCTCGACCGCCTCCTGCCAGGCCCGCGGCTCCCCGGCACCGAGCAGCCGCGCATGCTCGGCCCGGATGAGGGCCAGATGCCCGCGATCCGCCGGGGTCCGCGTGACCATCGCCTCGGCGTCGGCGCGAAGCGCCGCCGCCCGAGTCCCGTCGTCCGACGGCGTTCGGCCCTCGTCTCGTGCGGCGAGAACGCGCTCCGCCTCCACGCGCATCCCGGTTGACATCACCGGCCATCGATAGCGCTCGTCCTGACCGGTGCTGTCAGGCGCCAGAGCACGGAGCACGATGTCGCTGGCTTGGTCCAGGTCGCGGACCGACCGTGCGAGCTCGGCCTCGATCGCCGCCACCGGGAGCGCGAACTGGGCGGCGTTCGTGTCCCGAACCTGCCGGCGGACCTCCCGCAGGTCGCGCTCTGCCTCCGTCGGCCGACCGGACAGCAGGTGAAGCTCGGCTCGCACCAGGTGCAGCGTGCCGGCGAATACGCCAGCCGCCTCGGCGCCGGATCTCGAGCACTCCAGCGCCTCGTCCCAGCGGCCGCACCGCATCAGCGCCTCGGCCTTGTTGCCGCGCATGAACGCCCCCACGGTGCGCGCCCAGCCGGCCTGCTCGGCGAGCGCCATCCCGGCATCGACGACGGCAACCGCCTCCTCGTAGCGCCCGAGCATGAGCAGAAGATCGGATAGGTAGGTCAACGCACGCGTCGTGATGAAAAGCAGGCCGGCGCTCCGCGCGGCTTCGCCAGCCTGCTCGATCAAGGCCATGCCGGCCTCGATTTCGCCCGCGTAGGCCATCGAGTAACCGGCGGTGACCTGCGCGCCGAATTGCTCCTCGGTCGCCCCGACCGCTTGTGCCGCCTCCGAGGCGCGCCGCGCATATTCGCCGGCGCGCTCGATCTGGTCAAGGTTCACCATCGTCGTGGCCAGCGAGGCCAGAACGTGGGCGCTCGTCTGAGTCGGCGGCTCCGCCGGGAGCAGACCAACCGCCTGCTCCAAGACCGCAACGCTCTCCTCCTCACGGCCGAGGTGACCAAGGATGGTCGCCCGGCGAACGAGCAGCATCGCCCGTTCCTCGACCGTCCGGCCGGGATCTGCCTCCGCAACTGCCTGGTCGATCAACGCCAACGCCCGCTCCACGGCCCCGGCCAGGTAGGCGGCATGCGCCGCCGCGTCCAGCAGCTGCGGGTGCTCGATGCCCGCCCGAGCCTCGGCATCGGGAACCTGCCCCCAGAGCTCAAGAGCACGTTCGAAGTGACGCTGGGCAGCGGCCGGGGCGGCCGCGGCCGCCGCGGCGTGACCAGCCTGAACCGAGGCGGGAAGCGCTCTCGGAAGATCATGGGCCGCCCACCAGTGGTGGGCCAGCATCGACGCCACATCGAGTCCCGAGCCGGCCAGCTCGGTGCCGCGCTCGAGCGTCTCGGCGTAGGCCTTATGCAGCCGGGCTCGTTCGCCGGGCAGCAGGTCATCGTGAATCGCCGCACGCGCAAGGGCATGGCGGAATCCATAACCACGTCCCGCCGGGTCGACCACGAGCAACTGGTGCTCAACGGCGTCGCGCAGCGCGGCAGACAGGTCGGCTTCAGAGAGGCCCGCGACCGCGGCCAGCAACTCCTCGGGAACCCATCGCCCGGCGGCGGATGCCACGCCGAGAACGTGCTGAGCGCTCTCTGACAACCGTACGACCCTCGCCAGCAGCACGTCGCGCAACGAGGGAGGCAGATAGTCGTGGTCCACTCCGCTCTGGCGAACCGCCTCGAGCAGCTCCTCGACGAATAGCGGGATCCCCTCCGAGCGCTCGGACACGAAGTCCACCAGCTCGCCGTCGGGCCGCTCGCCGAGGATCGCCTGCATCTGCTCAGCGACACCCCGGGCATCGAGCCGGTCCAGCTCCAGGCGCTGCACCGCGCGCTGCTGGTCCCAGTGGCCCGCCATGCGACGGAAGGGGTGAGACCGGTGCAGTTCATCCGAGCGCACCGTGAACACCAGTAG
>DATCFW010000293.1:0-5923 GCA_036509295.1 Solirubrobacteraceae bacterium
CGTGCCCGCCGCCCGCCCGCCGCGCGTGCCCGCCGCCCGCCGGCTGGATCGAGGCTAACCGGGGCCGACGCGCCCGCGACGCCGGTTGATCCGGCCGCGCTTACCGCTCACCTGCCACGGACCGGGGATGAAGTGGAGCCCGAGGTTGACGACCCAGACGATCAGGGTCGACTCCACCAGCGTCCCGAAGCCATGGATGGTGAACCCGCCGACGATGTCCCGGGTGAGCACGAGCATCAGCAGTGAGACGAAGAACCACGCGATGCCGAAGCTGAGCAGGGCCAACGGCAGCGTGATCAGCCGCAGCAGCGGCTTGAGCAGTGTGTTGAGCACTCCGAACACCGCCGCGGCGGCGAGCAGCGCGCCGACGCTCGAGACCCGAACCTGGCTCAGCAGCGCCACGACGATGCCGAGCACGATCGCGTTGGTCAGCCAGGAGATACCCAGCCGCACGGGGAGGGACGGCGAAGCGCTCACGAGCTGGACGGGCCGGTCACGGCATGCCTCACCACCAGAGGCTACTCGCCGACGCCGGTAGCGTGGACGCGATGACACCGATCTTCACCCCGGCGCACCGCGGCGGTTCGGGCCCGCCGATGGTGTGCCTGCACGGATTCACCGACACGTGGCGGACGTGGGAGCTCGTCCTGCCGGCGCTCGAGGCTCGTCACGACGTACTGGCCCCGACCCTGGTGGGGCACGCCGGCGGTCCGGCGGCGCACGGCCCGGTGAACGAGGACGCGCTCGCCGACGAGATCGAGCGCGCCATGGATGCGGCCGGAATGGAGACGGCGCACATCGTCGGCAACTCGCTGGGCGGATACGTCGCGTTGCGGCTCGCCGCCCGGGGCCGGGCGCGGACGGTGGTAGCACTGGCGCCGGCGGGGGGCTGGGCTGACGGCGATGACCGCTACCGCGAGACGCTCCGCTACTTCACAGTGGCGCGGGACCTCGTCCTCGCCGCCGCTCCGCATGCGGACGCGATCGCGGCATCGGTGGACGGTCGCCGCCGCGCCACTGAGCAGATCACCGTCAACTTCGAGCACATCCCCGCGGAGCTCGTCGCCCACCTGATCCGCGGCGCCGCCGGCTGTGACGCGGCGCCGGCGCTGATCGAACACGGCCTGAGCAACGGCTGGAGCCTGGACGCCGCGCGCATCGCCTGCCCGGTGCGGATGATCTGGGGCACCGCGGACAAGCTCCTGCCCTGGCCGTCCGCGGCCGCGCGCTATCGCGACAGCTGGCTGCCCCAGGCGGATTGGGTCGTGCTCGACGGGATCGGCCACTGCCCGCAGCTGGACGTCCCGCTGGAGACCGCGCAGCTCATCCTCGGGTTCACCGGTGGGTCATGACCCCGCTGACACCGGGTCCACGCGCAGGAACGTGGCGCCGGTGTTCGAGCACGCCGGGAACGGGAACGGGATCGTCTTGGAGACCGTCGAGTTGGGCGGGAACACTCGCAGGCCCGCGGCGGTCGCCATCGCACACGTCGGCAGCGCACCGGTGTCGACCGCGCCGAGCGTGGCCGAGGCCGTGCGGCCGTTGCGCAGGGTGATCGTCCGGACCGGGTGACCGGCCAGCCGCGAGGCCGGGCTGCCCATGATGTGACCGCCGAGGTTCACCGCCGACACTCCGGGATAGCCGCGCAGCGTGCACGTGTGACCGGAGAGGTTGGTGAAGTGCAGCGTGTAGAAGATCGTTCCGGCGGTGCCGTTGCCGTTGGTGTCGAGCCAGACCACGAGCCCGCCGGTCTGGCAGCTCGGGGTCGCGGCGACGGCGGCGGAGGTGTGTCCGAGCAGCGCGCCTGCTGCGAGCGCGGCGACGGCGCACATGCCGATGGCGGCGCGATACGCGCGTGACGGCGCACCGGATACGAGGCGAGAGGTCATGGACGGATTCCTCGGTGTCGAGCCGGTGGCGTACCGGCGGGTGGCCGGGGATTATCCATCCGGGACCTCACAATCGCCGCCCGCGTCGCGTTCAATGGAGGCTATGGATGGCGAGTCGTCACAGAGTTCATCGGACCGGCGCGCCGTCGGCGCCGGCCTGGTTGCCGTGGCGGTGTGGGCCTCGGCGTTCGTCGGCATCCGCTACGCCGGGCGCGAGCTCAGCCCCGGGCCGCTGGCGCTGGCCCGTCTGCTCATCGGGAGCGCCGCGCTGGGGGTGCCGATGCTCATTCGCCGGGAGCCGATGGTGCGGCGCGCCGGACTGCTCGGGGCACTCATCTGCGGTGTCCTGTGGTTCGGCGCCTACAACGTCGCGCTCAACGCCGCCGAGCGCCGCGTGGACGCCGGCGTCGCGTCGCTGCTGGTCAACGTGGGGCCGCTGTTCATCGCCATCCTGGCCGGAACGGTGCTCAAGGAGGGCATCGGCCGGCTGCTGTTGGCCGGATGCGCCGTGTCGTTTGCCGGCGTTGCGCTGATCGCGATCGGCACCTCGCGCCACGGGGTCAACGCCGGCGCCGGGACGGCGCTGTGCGTCATCGCCGCGGCGGTGTACGCGGGCGGCGTCGTGGCTCAGAAGCCGACGTTGCGGCACGGCTCGCCGCTCGCGGTGACGTGGCTCGCCTGCACGATCGGCGCGGTCTGCTGCCTGCCCTACGCCGGGTCGCTGGTCCGCGAGCTCGGCCACGCCCACTCCGCAGCGATCGCCTGGACCGTGTACCTCGGCCTGGCGCCGACGGCGATCGGCTTCTCGGCGTGGGCGTATGCCCTGGCTCGCACCGATGCCGGTCGGCTCGGGCCGATCACCTACCTCGTCCCGCCGATCGCCGTGCTGCTGGGGTGGCTGTTCCTGGGCGAGGTGCCGCCGCTGCTGGCGCTGCCCGGCGGGATCCTGTGCCTGGCCGGCGTCGGCCTGGCCCGCCGGCAGCCGGGGCGCCGCCGGAATGTGGGCCCGCCCGCCCCGCCCGTCGCCGCCGTCGCGGCCGAGAGTCAGCCAGTGGGCTGAGGCTGAGGCCGAGGCCGGATGGCGATGTTGACCGTCGTGATGGCGCACACCCGGCCATCGTCGTCGAGCGCCTGGACCTCCCACTGCCAGCGCGTCGCGCCGCGGTGGCGGGGCGTGGCGACCGCGTTGAGATGGCCGTGGATGAGCGGCCGCAGGAAGCTGGTGTCGTTCGACATGCCCATCACCGCGCTGCCCTCGCCGCCGGCGCCCTGCCACGTGCCCCACGAGGCCAGCGCCTCCGCAACCGCGGCGATGACGCCGCCGTGCAGCAGCCCGGTCGGTTGCCGCAGCTCGTCGCGGATCCTCACCCGGCCGCGCGCCAGGTCGCCGTTGGGCGCCATCTCGAGCAGCTCGAGGCCATACAGGGCGTCGAAGCATTCCTCGGGCGCCAGCGCCGTCGCCAAGCCCGGCGGGACGAGGCTGCGAGCCGGCGAGGCGGCGCTGGGATCGTCGTCGGCCACCCCTGCAGTGTGCATTAGTAGCCTCGCCGGTGATGGCACACATCATCGAGTGCAACGGCGTCCGGCCGACGATCGGACCGGACGTCCACCTGGCGCCAACCGCGGTGGGCAAGTGACCCGGGCGGCCATCGTCGGGGCGGGGCCGTCGGGCTTCTATACCGCTGACCAGCTGTTGAAGGCGGGCTTCGAGGTCGACCTGTACGACGCGCTGCCGACGCCGTTCGGGCTGGTGCGGGCGGGGGTGGCGCCCGACCATCCGAAGATCAAGTCGGTGACGCGGGTGTACGCCAAGACGGCAGCGCATGAGTCGTTTCGGTTCTTCGGTGGGGTGGAGATGGGCCTCCACATCTCCCGCGAGGACCTGCTCGCGCGCTACGGGGTGGTGGTGTATGCGATCGGGACGTCGTTGGACAACCGCCTGGGCGTCCCGGGCGAGGATCGTCCCGGCTCGCACCCGGCCACCGAGTTCGTCGCCTGGTACAACGGCCACCCGCACTTCGCCGATCACATGTTCGATCTGAACGGCGGGCGGGCCGTGGTGATCGGCAACGGGAACGTCGCGATCGACGTCGCCCGGATGCTCGTGCTGGACCCGGGCGAGCTGGCGGCGACCGACACCGCTGATCATGCGCTCGACGCGTTCGGGATGGCCGGCGTCACCGAGGTGGTGCTGCTCGGCCGCCGCGGTCCGGCCCAGGCGGCGTTCACCAACCCCGAGCTGCGCGAGTTGGGCGAGCTGGAGCGCGCCGACGTGGTGGTCGATCCGGCGCAGCTGGAGGGGATCGAGGTCCCCGAGGGCGCCGACGCCACCAAGCGCCGCAACGTCGAGATTTTGCGCGACTACGCCGCGCGGCCGCTGTCGGGGAAGTCCCACCGGCTCGAGTTGAGGTTCCTGCGCTCGCCGCTGGAGATCCTCGGGGAGGGCTCCGATGGGCCGGTGACCGGGGTCCGGGTCGGGATCAATCGGCTGCAAGCCGGCGAGGACGGCCGGGTCCGGGCGGTCGCGACCGGTGAGGAGGAGGTGATCGAGTGCGGGCTGGTGCTGCGCTCGATCGGGTACCGCGGGATGGAGGTGGCCGGTATCCCGTTCGACGACAGCCGCGGGCTGATCCGCAACCTCGGCGGGCGGGTCGTCTCGGATCAGGGCGGGTGCCCGGGGGAGTATGTGGTCGGCTGGATCAAGCGCGGCCCATCCGGCGTGATCGGCACCAACAAGAAGGATGCCGCCGACACCGTCGCCCGGATCCTCGAGGACGCCGACGTGGACGCGCTCGGGCGGCCGTCACCGGAGCTGGCGGATGCCGAGGCGGTGATGGTGTGGCTCAGCGAGAAGGTGCCGGAGCTGGTGACGTGGGCGGGCTGGGAGGCGATCGACGCGCGCGAGTCAGCGCTCGGCGGTCCCGTGGGCCGCCCGCGGGTCAAGCTCGTCCGCCTGGCCGAGCTGATCGAGGCCAGCCGCGGGATGCGCAGCTAGCCGCTGACGGCGGGCGGCGGGCGGCGGGCAGCTGGCCGGCTGGCCGGCTGGCGGCGGGCAGCTGGCGGTGGCAGCTGGGCGTCAGCTCGTAGCCGGGGTGAGCCGGCGGCGCTGCCGCCAGCCCCGCGCGGACAGGCGCAGCACCGCGATCGGCTCGCCGCCCCGACCCCGGCTGTCGGACTCGCGCGTGAGGCCGATCGCGCCGGCCACGGCCAGGGAGGCGGGATTGGCGGGGGCGATCCGCGCGACGATGCTCGGCGCGTTGAGACGCTCGAACGCCTCGTCGCGGACGGCCGCGGCGCCCTCTCGGGCCAGGCCGCGCCCCCAGGCGCTCGGGGCCAGCCACCAGCCGATCTCGTACTCGCCGGGATCCACCCCCGAGCCCTCGCCGGCGAAGTTGAGCGCGATGAGCCCGATCGGGGTCTCGTCGTCGTCCTCGGTCAGCGTGGCGACGCGCCAGCCGAAGCCATGGGCGCGCCAGTGCTCGCGGTTGCGGGCGGCGACGTCGTGGATCCGCGCGTCCGTCCATGTCGTGCCGTCCCCGATGTAGCGGACCACCGTCGGAGTCCTCGCCAGCGTCCCGAGCAGAGCCGTGTGCGCCTCGGACCACGGGTCGAGGCGCAGCCTGGGTGTCGTCAGCGGTTCGGGCATCGGCGCGGCGCGGCGCGGCGGACGATAGAGGGGGGTGATTGAGGGAGGGTTGGCGGCTTTCTTAGATATGGGCAAAGAAAGTGGACAACCCTCAGGAGTTGACGCCGAGATCGCTCGGCTGGCGGTTCGACAGCACGGCAATGTGACCCGGGCGCAGCTCCGCGCGGTGGGCCTCAGCGACAACGCCATCTTCCATCGGGTCGGCGTGGGACGACTGCACCGCATCCATCGTGGCGTCTTTTCCGTGGGCCGGCCGGCTCGGACCGGTTTGGAGCGCGCAGCGGCGGCGGTGCTGGCCGGCGGCTCCGACGCGGCCCTCAGCCATCGGGGAGCACTGCTGCTGTGGGGCTTCGAGCAGCGATGGCCGGCCACGTTCGACGTGACCGTA
>DATCFW010000294.1:0-9279 GCA_036509295.1 Solirubrobacteraceae bacterium
GTCGAACTGCAGTGACCAGGCGACCGCGTTGAACGCGATCCAGATGATGACGAGGATCGACTGCGCGACGAGGTACCGGGGCGTGCCGAAGAACCGGGCGAGGCGCTCGGCCAGTGCCCCAAACGCGTCCGGGTCATAGACCGGGCCGCCGGCCGACCCGCGCGGCGTACTGAGGTCGTCGGGTCGGGCCATCAGCGCTCCGACAGGGCGATGCGCCAGTTGTCGGGCAGCACGCGATCGAGCACGTCGTCGATCGTCACCGCGCCGACGAGCCGATGGGCCTCGTCGATCACCGCCAGTGAGACGACGTCATACGCGGCCAGCTTCGCGGCGACCTCGCGGTCGCTCATGCCCTCCTCCACCGGTTCCACGTCCTCGTCGATGCAGCGGCCGAGCGGCTTGCTCGGCGCCTCGCGCAGCAGCCGCTGGATGCCGACATTGCCGACGTAGCGGCCGGTCGGGGTCTCCAGTGGGGGGCGGCAGACGAACACCGCCGCCGCCAGCGGCACCGGGAGGTTCGCGTCGCGCACGCGGGCCAGGGCCTCGGCCACCGTCGTGTCGGGAGCGAGGATCACCGGCTCGGGCGTCATCAGCCCACCGGCGGTGTCGGGCTGGTAGCTGAGCAGCCGACGCACCGGCTCTGCCTCCTCGGGGTCCATCGCGCGCAGCAGCTCGGCCTGGCGGCCGGCGGGGAACTCCCCGAGCAGGTCGGCGGCGTCGTCGGCCTCCATCTCGTCCAGCACACGGGCCAGCCGCGCCAGATCGAGCCCCTCGATCAGCTTGACCTGCTCGTCCTCGGACAGCTCCTCCAGCAGGTCGGCGAAGCGATCGTCCTCGAGCTCTCCAGCGAGAATCCGCCGGCGGCTCAGGGGCAGCCGGCGAATCGCGCCGGCCATCTCCGCGGGGTGAAGCCCGCCGAGCTCGGCGGCCTGGCGGTCAACTGGGCGCTCGGACGCGAACAGCTCGCCCGCCTCTGACCAGTCCAGGACGTTAGGCGCGCGGCGCAGGCCGGGTACGCGACGGCCGGCCAGCGCGACGGTCGCCACCTCCCAGCCGGTGTGGTCGGGAGCCTCGGTGAGGCCGATGTCCACCACCTTCTCGCCCTTGAGCCGCCTGGTGAGGATGTCACCGGCGAGCAGCCGCTCGCCGTCGCGCAGGACGAACTGGCGCATGTTCACCGAGCCGCGGCGCTGCCGCGCCCCGTCGGTGCCGATCTCACCGATCCGGCCGATCCCGACGAACACCCGCCGGCGCTGGACGGCGACAACGAAGCCGTTGATGCGGGGTGGCTTGGATCCGAGATCGACGACGGCGTCGACGATCCGTCCCACCTCCGCGCCGTCGGCGCCGAGCAGCGGCAGCCGCGTCAGTCTGGTGAGGTAGACGATGCGCCGTTCCATGCTCGAGATGGTACCGGCGCCGTCCCGTGATTCCGTTTACTGGAGCGGGATTTCGACGCCGCGCTCGGCGTCGGGACGCGGGCCGAAGATCCGTCGCTGCGAGGGGTCGATGGCCAGGTCGTTGATGCTCGCCTCGCGCCGGGTCATCAGGCCGTGCGCGTCGAACTCCCACAGCTCGTTGCCGTAGCTGCGCCACCACTGGCCGCCGGCATCGTGGCTCTCGTACTGGAAGCGGACGGCGATCCGGTTCTCCGCGAAGGTCCACAGGCTCTTGCGCAGGGCGTAGTCAAGCTCGCGGTCCCACTTGCCGGTGAGGAACTGCACGATCTCGGCCCGTCCGGTCACGAACGTGTCGCGGTTGCGCCACGCCGAGTCCTCGCTGTAGGCCGCAGAGACCCGCTCAGGGTCCCTGCTGTTCCACGCGTCCTCGGCGGCCTGGACCTTCTGGGCGGCGGTCTGCGCGGTGAACGGCGGAAGCGGGGGCCGGTCGGACATGGGTGGGAGCTCCTCTCACGCACGGATGGGGTCTGGGATGGCCATCGTCGCAGAGCCGCGCCCGCGAGATCGGCCCCGGCGCTGCCCCGGTAGCCTCCCCGCCCGTGATATCGCGCCGCCTCCCTGTCGCGCTGGTCGCTTCCCTGGGTGTGATCGCCACCGGCTGCGGTGGTTCCGGTGACGCGCGGGCGACGGCGGTGGCGCAGATCAAGCGGACCGTCGCGACCGCGCTGGCGGATCTCGCCCATGGCGACGGCCGGGCCTTCTGCGCGCTGGCGACGCGGGCCGGCCAGGCCAAGCTCGCCGGGACGCTCCACGGCTACACGTGCCCCACCCTCGTCGAGCTGGTGGCGGGCCATCTGTCCCCGGCGACCCGCGCCGGGCTGGCCCACGCCGAGGTCGCTCGGCTGACGATCGACGGCTCGAAGGCGACCGTCCGGGCGGCGGACATCACCGCCACCGAAGGCACGCTCAAGGGCTTCCTCGACGACGGCGGCAAGCCGACCACGCTCATCCGGCAGCGTGACGGCCGCTGGAAGATCGCCAGCTAACGGGACAGTAGTGCCGGATGGGCCCCGAGGGGGAGACCGACTGGCTCGCGCAATGAGGTGCGCGTCACCGGCACCCGGTGGGTAGGGTGATCCGGCATGAAGATCATCTATACCCAGACCGACGAAGCGCCGGCCCTGGCCACCCACTCGCTGCTCCCGGTCGTCGAGGCGTTCGCCGCGATCGCCGGAGTCGAGGTGGAGCTGCGTGACATCTCGCTGGCCGGACGGATCCTGGCGCAATTCCCTGACCGCCTCGGCGGCGACCGGCCCGCCGTCTCCGATGCGCTGGCCGAGCTCGGCGAGCTGGCCAAGACGCCCGAGGCCAACATCATCAAGCTGCCCAACATCAGCGCCTCGCTGCCGCAGCTGCGCACCGCGATCGCCGAGCTGCAGGAGCAGGGCTACGCGATTCCCGACTATCCGGGCGAGCCGGCCGACGACGAGCAGCGCGACATCCGCGAGCGCTATGACCGCGTCAAGGGCAGCGCCGTCAACCCCGTGCTGCGCGAGGGCAATTCGGATCGGCGCGCGCCGGCGTCGGTCAAGGCCTATGCCCAGAAGCACCCGCACTCGATGGGGGAGTGGTCCGCAGAGTCACGGTCACACGTGTGCACCATGTCGACGGGTGACTTCCGTGACACCGAGCGCTCGGTCACGGTCGATGCCGGGGGGGAGGTGACGATTGAGCACGTCGCCGCCGATGGGACGGTGACGGCGCTCAAGTCGGGCATCCCGGTCCTCGCCGGCGAGGTGCTCGACGCCGCGGTCATGCGCCGGACCGAGCTGGAGACGTTCCTGGCGACCCAGGTCGCGGACGCCAGGCGTCAGGGGGTGCTGTTCTCCGTGCACCTCAAGGCGACGATGATGAAGGTGGCCGACCCGATCATCTTCGGCCACGCCGTCCGGGCATTCTTCCCGTTCGTGTTTGGCGTGCATGGCCCCGCGCTGGCCGGCGCCGAGATCACCGCCAACGACGGCCTGGCGGCGCTGCTCAAGGGTCTTGAGCGGCTGCCGGTGCCGGAGCGCGCGGCGGTGTCGGCGGCGATCGACGCGGCCTACATCGACGGCCCGCGACTGGCCATGGTCGACTCCGACCGGGGCATCACCAACCTGCACGTCCCGTCCGACGTGATCGTCGACGCGTCGATGCCGGCGGCGCTCCGCGCCTCGGGGCAGATGTGGAACCCGGACGGCCAACTCCAGGACACGAAGTTCGTGATCCCGGACCACTCCTACGCGGACGTCTATGCCGTCACCCTCGACGACTGCCGCGTCCACGGTGCGTTTGACCCGGCGACGATGGGCACAACCCCGAACGTCGGCCTGATGGCCCAGAAGGCCGAGGAGTACGGCTCGCATGACAAGACGTTCGAGATCGCCGCCGCGGGCATCGTGCGGGTGGCGGCCGGTGACGGCGCGACGCTGCTCGAGCATTCCGTGTCGCCCGGCGACATCTGGCGGATGTGCCAGACCAAGGATGCGCCGATCCGCGACTGGGTGGCGCTGGCGGTCAGCCGGGCTCGTGACACCGGCTGGCCGGCGGTGTTCTGGCTCGACGAGACCCGGCCCCACGACGCCGAGGTGCTCGCCAAGGTCCGAAGCGAGCTGTCGCAGCTGGACACCGACGGGCTCCAGATCGAGATCAAGGATGTCGCCGACGCGACGCGATTCACGCTCGAGCGCGCTCGGCGCGGCGAGAACACGATCTCCGTCACCGGCAACGTCCTGCGTGACTACCTCACCGATCTGTTTCCGATCCTCGAGCTCGGCACCAGCGCCAAGATGCTGTCAATCGTGCCGCTGATGGACGGAGGTGGCCTGTTTGAGACCGGCGCCGGGGGCTCGGCGCCCAAGCACGTCCAGCAGTTCGAGCGTGAGAACCATCTCCGCTGGGATTCGCTGGGCGAGTTTCTGGCGCTCGCCGTCTCCCTGCAGATGCTCGCCGACAAGACCGGCAATCCCCGCGCGCGGCTGCTCGGCGGTGCGCTTGATCGCGCCACCGGGAGCCTGCTCGAGCACGACCGCTCGCCGTCGCGCAAGGTCGGGGAGCTCGACAACCGCGGCAGCCACTTCTATCTGGCCCAGTACTGGGCCCGGGAGCTGGCCGCCCAGGCCGACGATCCGGAGCTCGCGGAGCGATTTACGGCGCTGGCGGAGCGGTTGGAGGCCGACGAGGACGTGATCGTCGGCGAGCTCGCCGAGATTCAGGGCGGCGAGGTGCAGCTCGGCGGCTACTACCACCCGGATCCGGAGAAGGCGGCGACGGCGATGCGGCCGAGCGCCACGTTCAACGCCGCCCTGGCGAGCCTAGGCGCGGGCTGAGGACGCGTCCCGGCTTCACCTGGGCGCCCACAGCCTGCCGCGACGAGGAAGGAGGGTCCCCCGCGCCCCCGGGGAACCCCTCCTTCGCGATCCGGCGGCCTTCGTCAACCGGCGCCGCTGCCGGTCTCCGGCCGATGGATGTACGTCTCGTCGTCGATGCCTCTCCGGATCCGTCGCCTTCGTCACGGGCAACGGTGTCTGTTCGGATTGGCACGGGTGAGTGTCGTGGACCGGTTGCGGCTCGCCAAGGTCGATCGACGCTCTGGAAGTGAGTCTTTTTACTCACACGTCGGCCCCGGCCGTCACTGCTCGCTGGTGAAGTCCCCCGCCCCGGCCCGCGCATCCCGCAAGATCTCGGTGACCGCGTCGAGCTGGGTGTCGTCAAGCGGGGCGGTGCCGAACCGGATCGCGTGGAGCGCGGCGGTCGAAGCCTCGGCCACCGACCGCCCGGGGGCCGTGATGGTCGCCAGCGTCGTGCGCCGGTCACTGGGGTGCGGCGCGCGCTTCACGTAGCCGGCGCTCTCCAGTCCGTTCACCAGGTTGGTGACGCTCGCCGGATGGACCTGTAGGCGCGCCCCCATCTTGCCCAGCGGCAGCGAACCGGCGCGGCTGAACTGCAGCAGCATCAGCGCCTCGTAGCGGGCGAACGTGAGACCGAACTCGTCGAGCGTCTCGTTGAGGCGGCCGAGCAGGATCTGGTGCGCGCGCATCACCGAGGTGACCGCCATCATCGCCGCCACCGGGGCCTGCGGCCAATGCGCGCGCCATTGGCGCCCTGCCTCGTCGATCGGGTCAAGGCGCAAGGGAGGCGACATGGCTGCCCGAGCCCTGGTCAGACCGTGAGGCCGCTCAGCTCCGCCGGCGCCGAGGCCAGCGCGGCCTCGATCGCGGCCACCAGCTCGCGCGCCGACGCCGCGGTCAGCTCCACCGCCACGCGGGCGCCCGGCCCCTTCGCCGGATCGGTGAAGTCGATGTTGAGCGTGTGGTCGGCCATCGCGTGGACGGGATGGTCGAAATAGACGGTCCCGTCGGTGACGTGGAACCAGGAGCTGTCAGGGCCCTTGGCGCTGCCGTCCAGCGCGGTCGTGACCGTCGCGTAGGTGCACATGCTCAGCCTCCGAGGTTGGTTTCGTAGAACGCGGTGATCCGCTCCCAGCCGTCGTTGGCGGCGGCGACGCGATACGCCGGCCGGTCGACCGAGAAGAAGGCGTGACCGGCCTCGTCGTAGCGGTGGAACTCGTGGCGCTTGTCGAGACCGGTGAGGATTCCGTCAAGCTCGTCGACCTGCTCGGGGCTGGGGTGGGAGTCCTCGTTGCCGAACAGGCCGAGCAGCGGGCAGCTCAAGCGGGGCAGCTGATCGACGAGGTTGGTGATCTTGAGGGGGAAGCCCTCCGGAGGGGTGCCGACGACGAAGGCGCCGTAGCAGTCGACGGCGGCGTCGAGCGGCAGGTTGCACGCCGCCAGCACCGACTGGCGGCCGCCCGAGCAGTAGCCGATCACGCCCACCTTCCCGGTGCAGGCCGGCTGCGCGCGTAGCCATTCCGCGGCTCCGCCCACGTCGCCCACCAATCGCTCGTCGGGGACCCCGCCCTGGGCGCGGGCGGTGGCCGCCGCGTCGTCGGGGGCGGCGCCGGGAGCCTCGCGCCAGTAGAGGTTGGGACAGATCGCGTCGTAGCCCAGCTCGGCGAACCGCCGCGTGATCTCCTTGGTGGACCGGTCGTAGCCGGGCATGTGGTGGATGACGACTACGCCGCCCCGGCGCTTGTCGCCGGCCGGCTGGGAGATGTAGGCCTCGATCGGGTCGCCGTCGTGCCCGGTGATCTGAATGGTGTCTGCGCTGAGGGAATCGATCATGGCGTGGGATTCAAGCACGCGCCCGGCCGGGGTCCGAGTCCTGACCAGGGGCTGGTCGCGCGGCGCGATCCGTTACCGTCAGAGCCGTCCATGAGGTCAGGTACTTCCCGGTGGCCACTGGCACGGATCGCCCTCGCGCTGCTGGCGCTGGCGACGCTGGCCGTCACGCTGCTGGGCTGCGGGAGCTCCGGCGCCGGCGCCGCCGCTCGGACGCAGGCGGCGACGAGCGTCACCGGCGACACCGTCGGCAATCCCATCCCGGCGGGGTTCGTCGGGCTGTCGATCGAGCTCAAGGCGCTCGAGCAGTACGCGGGCACGGATCCGAGCGCGGTCGACCCGGTGCTCGTCCATCTCATCCAGGACATCGCGCCGCAGCAGCGGCCGGTGCTGCGGCTGGGCGGGGACAGCACCGACTGGACCTGGTGGCCGGTCGCCCACGTGCGCCAGCCGCCGGGGGTCAAGTACGCCCTGACCCCGACATGGATGCACGTCGCGCGCTCCCTGGCGACCCAGCTCCGGGCCAGGCTCATCCTCGGCGTCGACCTCGAGGCCAACAGCGAGGTCGTCGCGAGTGCCGAGGCCCAGGCGATGGTGAACGACATCGGCCGCAGCTCGATCGATGCACTCGAGCTCGGCAACGAGCCGGAGCTCTACGGGGCGTTCGGCTGGTACCGCTCGACGGCCGGCCAGCTCGTCACCGGCCGCCCGCGCGGCTACGACGAGACCGACTTCACGAGCAACTTCTCGAGCTTCGCGCCGCATCTGCCGAGCGTCGCGCTCGCCGGACCGAGCAGCGGCGCGCCCACGTTCCTGTCCCAGCTCGGCGCGTTCCTCACCGCCGAGCCGCGGGTCCGGCTGGCCACCGTGCACGCGTATCCGCTCAAGCACTGCCGCAAGGCGACCGTCGTCACCATCCCGCAGCTGCTGTCCGACACGTCCTCCCACGGACTCGCCGAGCAGATGGTGCCGTACGTCGCCGCCGCCACGCGCCGTCACGCGCCGCTGCGCATCGATGAGATGAACGCGATCTCCTGCGGTGGCACGCGCGGCGTCAGTGACACCTTCGCCTCCGCGCTATGGGTGCTCGACACGCTGTTCGAGATGGCCCGCACCGGAGTGGCCGGGGTCAACATCCACACCGTCCCCGGGACGATCAACGAGGTCCTCGGTCCCGAGTACGGGAACGGCGCCTGGCGGATGCGCGTCCACCCCGAGTACTACGGGATGATCATGTTCGCGCAGGCCGCGCCGGCCGGCGCGCGCCTGCTGCGGATCGCATCGGCGGTGCCGGCCGGGGTGAAGGTGTGGGCGACACGGGCAGGCTCGACGATCCACGTCGTCGTCATCAACAAGCGCCTCGCGCAGTCCCAGACCATGGCGCTGCGGATCGCCGCCGCTCGCGGACCGGCGATCGTCGAGCAGCTGCGGGCCCCGAGCGTCCACGCGACGAGCGGCGTCACCCTGGGCGGCCAGACGTTCGGCGCCGCGACCTCTACCGGCGTGCTCGCCGGCTCGGTGCCGGCCGGCACGCTCGCGCAGTCGGGCGGCGCCTACACGGTCCGGGTGCCGGCGGCCAGCGCGACGATGCTGACGATCACCCGTCCCTGACGCCGCGATGCCGGCCGCCACGTTTGACCTCGACGCCTACCTGGAGCGGATCGGGGTCAGCGGCCGGCCGAGCCTGGCGGCGCTGCACCGCGCCCACGTCGCGTCGATCCCGTTCGAGAACCTCGATCCCCACCGCGGCGTGCCCATCTCGCTCGAGCTGGGGGCGCTCCAGCGCAAGCTGGTGACGCAGCGGCGCGGCGGCTATTGCTTCGAGCACAACCTGCTGCTCGCCGCCGCGTTGCGCGCGCTCGGCGCCGAGGTGGACCTGCTGCTCGGCCGCGTCCGGCTCGGGCGCCCCGCCGGCCGCACCAGCCCCCGCACCCACCTCGTCCTGCGCGTCCGGGATGGTGGTGACGTATGGCTCGCCGATGCCGGGTTCGGCAACGGCACGCTGCTCGAGCCGATCCGATTCGGCCCCGGCGCCACGCACGACCAGGCCGGCTGGCGATTCCGGCTCGTGGCCAATGGACCGGAGCACGTCCTGCAGACGGCGGACGGGGCGGGATGGACCGACCTCTATGCATTCGTCCCCGAGCCCGTGCCGAACGTCGACGTCGAGACGAGCAACTGGTTCACCTCGACCCATCCACGCTCGCCGTTCGTCACCGGTCTGATCGTGTCGATCCAGAGCCGGGACGGCTCCCGCGCGATGCTGAGCGACTGGACCGGGCTCAAACTGACCGAGGAGCGAGCGGGCGGGTCGGAGTGCACGGAGACGGCGGTGGTGCCCGAGCAGATCCCGGCGCTGCTCGAGGACCGCTTCGGCCTCCCCGGCTTTCGGTTGGACGGCGGCGGGCGGGTCGTCCTCGCCGGCGTGCGCTGAGTCGCCGGGACTCCTCGAAGCCGACACCCTGGTGATCATCCTCAACGGCCTGGGGATGTGCGTCTTCTTCTCGCCCAACCGCGCAAGCATCATGAACAGCCTGCCCGCCGGCCAGCGAGGAGCGGGCGGCGGCATGGCCGCGACGTTCATGAACTCGGCGATGGTGCTGTCGATCGGCATCTTCTTCAGCCTGATGATCGTCGGGCTGTCCGGCGGCCTGCACCAT
>DATCFW010000295.1:0-4492 GCA_036509295.1 Solirubrobacteraceae bacterium
GCGGGCCAAGACGCCGTTGGCGGCCACGGGCGCCCTGCCCGGCAAGGACAAGGACAAGGACAGGGACAAGGCCACCGGCGGCGGAAACCGATCTCAGGCCCCCGGCAAGCGCACTCCGCCCACACCGAAGGCCAAGGCGAGGACCAGTAACGGCCAGCGCGGCCTGGAGGCGGAGATCGATGCCGCCGAGGTCGCGCTGCGAGCGGTCGAGGATGCGCTGTCCGATCCCTCCGCCTGGGCGACGCCCGAGGTGACCGCGCGCTCGACCGCTCGCCACGAAGCGGCCAGGCAGAGGGTCGCCGAGCTGTACTCGCGGTGGGAGGCCGTCGCGGGCTGATACCGGTCGGGATCGCCCCGCCGGACCACGCCCGCGGGAGCGTCGTGGGTCGCCACTACACTGGATTGCGATGCCCCAGCCCACCCAGGCTTCGGGTCTGCGAATCGCGCTGATCGACGATGACAGCGGGTTGATCACGGTGTTGGACCGGCGGTTCGCGGCATTGCGATGGAACAGCCAGGTGATCGGCTATGCCGCCGACCCCGAGCAGCTCACCGCGCTCAGGCTCCACGCGCTCGTCGTCAACCCCGCGATCACCGGCCTCGGCTACGTCGAATGGGTGAGCGAGCGGATCCCCGGGCTGGCGCTGCTGGTGTGCAGCCGGCCGGCGCCGGTGGCCGAGCGGGTCCGGGCGCTGCGCTCCGGCGCCGATGACTGGATCACCAAGCCGTGCCATCCGGAGGAGCTCGTGGCCCGGATCGAGGCGGTGCTGCGCCGCCGCCGCGCCGGGGAGCTGCCCGCCGGGGACGACGCGCTCGCCGCCGGGGAGCTGGCGATCCGCCCGGACCGGTTCGACGCCTACGCCGGCGGCACACCCGCGGGTCTCAGCCGCAAGGAGTACGAGCTGCTCGCCCTGCTCGCCCTGCTCGCCCTGCTCGCCCAGCTCGCCGGCGCCGGAGGGCGCGTGCTCGAGCGCGAGGACATCTACCAGCGGGTGTGGGGGTACACGATGGCCCGCGGTGACCGGTCCGTCGACGTGTTCGTCCGCAAGCTGCGCCAGAAGCTCGAGGCGATCTCGCCCGGCTGGCGCTACCTCCACACCCATTTCGGCGTCGGCTATCGGTTTGCCGCCGAGCCCGTCGAGCCCCCCGCCGGTGCGCCGGCCACGCCGGCCGCGCCGGCATCCGCGCCGCCGCTCGCCGCCCGGCCGCAGCGCTCGGCGCCCCCGGCTGAGCCCTCGTCGACCCCGGCGCCGGCGTCCATCGCGCCGGCACGGCGTACGCTGTCGGTATGACGACCTCCACCGTCCGCAACATCGCGATCATCGTCGCGATCGCCGCCGTGGTGGCGATCGCCCCCGGCGGCGGGACCGGCGCCCGCGTCGTGATCGAGGCGCTCTCGCTCGTGTTCCTGGCCGCGATCGCGTGGGTGGCTTCGATCATGTACCGCGAGCACCGCGGCAGCCTGTACCTCCTCGGTGACCGCCGCCGTGCGCTGCTGTATGCGGCGGTGACCGTTCTGGCGGTCACGCTCACCGCGACGTCGCGGCTGTGGGCGTCGGCCGGCGGCTCGGTGGCCTGGCTCGCGCTCGTCGGGGCCGCGGTGTACGCCGGCTTCGCCGTGATCTGGGCCGCGCGCCGCTACTGATCGCTCGCGGCTACGCGCCGCGGCCCGCCGGTACGCGCCCGATGGCGGCCAACGGGGCCAGGACCGGCGCCAGCGCCACCGGGATGCCGTTGAGCACGGCATTTCCGGACACGGCATCGAACAGCCGCTCGTCGGACAGCACGTTGCTGTTGGTGCCCGCGTGGGCGGCGGCGACCGCCATCCGGCCCCCGCCCTCGCCGGTGTCCTGATGTCCCCACCCGTGCGGGAGGCTGACGACGCCCGGCATCACCTCGTCGGTGATCTCCACCTCGGCCTGCACCGAACCCGTCCGCGAACGCAGCTCGGCTGGCTCGCCGTCTGTGAGGCCGTAGCGGGCGGCGTCGTCGGGATGGACGTGCAGCGTGCACCGTGGCGGGCCCTTGACGAGCATCGGCAGGTTGTGCATCCACGAGTTGTTCGAGCGCAGGTGGCGGCGGCCGACGAGCACCGGCCCGTCGGCCCGCGGGCGGGTGAGCGACTCGCGCAGCCGCGGGACGTCGGCGACGATCGGCGCCGGCGCGAGCTCGATCGTGCCGCTGGCCGTGCGCAGCACGTCGGGCAGGCGCGGCATCAGCGGGCCGAGATCGACGCCGTGGGGCTGGGCCTGCAGCGTGGCGAGGCTGAGCCCGCCCGGCGCGCCGGCGCCGAACCCGTCGCCGTACGGACCGGTGCGGAGCAAGAGATCGAGCAGCCGCTCGGGCCCGACCCGCGGCTCGAGCTCGGCGATCAGCTCGTCCGCGGCGCGTCCGGCCACCCATGAACCAGGCGTTTCGAGCTCCCGGGCGATGACCGCGCGCACGACGCCCTCGTCGAGCATCGCGATGTCCGCATCCGGTCCCATCCCGGCGGCGACGCCGCTCAGGCGCAGCAGCGTGACCCACTCGTCGGGCAGCGCCGGGTCGGGCTCGAGCACCGGCGGCGAGTAGTGGGCGATGTTGCGTACGGAGAACAGGTAGAAGACGAGGTCGTAGTGGGCGCAGCGCAGGGGGGACGGTGCCGGCAGGATGACGTCGGCGTGGCGGGTCGTCTCGTTGACGTAGACATCGACGCTCACCATGAACTCGAGGGAGCGCACGGCGGCCGCGAGCCGCTCGCTGTTGGGGGTGGACAGCACGGGATTGCCGGCGAGCGTGATCAGCGCCCGCACCTGACCATCGCCCGGGGTGTCGATCTCCTCGGCCAGGCATGCCACCGGCAGCTCGCCGAACACCTCGGGGAGGCCGCGGACGCGGCTGGCGAAGCGGCCGATGCGCGCGCCGCGGCCGCGGGGTGGGCGGGATCGAATCCCGGCGGCGTTGGCATGGCCGGCGGCGCCGAGCGGGAACATCGCCCCGCCGGCGCGGTCGAGATTGCCGGTGAGCACGTTGAGCACGTCCACCAGCCAGCTGGCGAGCGTTCCGAACTCCTGGGTGCAGGTGCCGATCCGGCCGTAGACCACGGCCGTCGGCGCCGCCGCCAGCTCGCGGGCCAGGCGGCGGATCTCGGCCGCCGGGATCCCGCAGATCTCGGCCCCCGCCTCCGGGGTGAACGGCTGCGCCAGCGCGCGCACCTCGTTCAGGCCGGTCGTCACGGCGGTGAGCGTGGCGCCCGGATCAGCGAGCCCCTCGACGAACAGCACGTGAACCAGGCCGAACAGCAGCTGGGCGTCGGTGCCGGGACGGATGAAGTGGTGCTCGTCGGCCGCCTGGGCGGTGCGGGTCCGCCGCGGATCGATGACGACGAGCTTGCCGCCCCGGGCGCGCAGCGCCCGGAGCCGCCCGCGCATGTCGGGCGCCGTCATCAGGCTGCCGTTGGACGCGAGCGGGTTGGCGCCGAGCATCAGCAGGTGATCGGTGCGGTCGACGTCGGGGATCGCCACCGTCGTCCCGGTCCCGAACATCAGCGCCGAGGCGAGCTGCTTGGGCAGCTGGTCCACGCTCGACGCCGAGTACACGTTGCGGGTGGAGAGCGAGCGCAGCAGCACCTTGCCGTAGATGAGGCTCGACAGGTTGTGGGCGTTGGGGTTGCCGAGGTACGCGGCCACGGCGTTGCGATCGGCGGCCAGGATCGGGGACAGCCGCTCGTCGATGAGCGCGAACGCCTCGTCCCAGCTCGCCTCGCGAAACCCGCCCGCCGCCGACCGGATGAGCGGCGCGCGGACGCGATCCGGATCCTCGTGCAGCGGCTTGAGGGCAGCGCCCTTGGGGCAGACGAATCCCCGGCTGAACACATCCTGGGCGTCGCCGCGGATCGAGACGATCTCCTCGTCCTGAAGGGTGAGCTCGAGGCCGCACGTCGCCTCGCACAGCGGGCAGGTTCGGTGGGCCGTGCGCCGGCCGGCGGTGACCATCGGGCATACGTTACGCGTCGGGCCCCCCGGCGGCGATTACCCCACGGTTCCTGGGGGCGCGTACACTGCCGCCGCCGTGGGCAAGGCCATGCGAGAGACGGTCGCGGACTGGTTGATGGCGCTCGGCGCGCTGTTGCTGCTGGGATCGCTCTTCCTCACCTGGAGCCACCAGTTCTCCCGGCCGTTCCTGGCCCAGTACGGCGCCAGCAGCGCGTTGCAGGGCATTCCGCACGACCCGAACGCCTGGCAGGTGTACTCCGCAGCGGACGTGCTGCTCGCCATCGTGGCGGCCGGGCTGCTCGCGGTGGCCCTGTGGGGAGGGCGCACCCGGCGGATCGCGCTGGCGCTCACCCTGGCCGTCTCCCTGGTGTTCACGGCGCATGCGCTCGGCACCCCGCCGACCAACGGCGCCGTCATCTACCAGCCCAACGCCACCCCGCCGCGCTACGCGCCCAACACGCCCATCGCCGGGGCCGGGGAGGACGTGGCGCTGCTCGCCCTCGCCCTCGGGGCCGCCG
>DATCFW010000296.1:0-5235 GCA_036509295.1 Solirubrobacteraceae bacterium
CCGGTCGCCACCGTGCCGCGGCCGGTGATCGAGAAGACATCCTCGACCGGCATCAGGAACGGCTTGTCCAGGTCACGGACAGGCTCGGGAATGTAGGTGTCCAGCGCCTCAGCGAGATCGAGGATCTTGCCCTCGTACTCGGCGTCGCCCTCCAGCGCCTTCAGCGCGGAGCCGATCACGAACGGAATGTCGTCACCGGGGAACTCGTACTCGGACAACAGGTCACGGATCTCGACCTCGACGAGCTCGAGGAGCTCGGGGTCATCGACCATGTCGGCCTTGTTGAGGAAGACGACGATGTACGGCACGCCAACCTGACGGGCGAGCAGGATGTGCTCACGCGTCTGCGGCATCGCGCCGTCCGCCGCCGAGACCACCAGGATCGCGCCGTCCATCTGAGCCGCGCCGGTGATCATGTTCTTGACGTAATCGGCGTGCCCAGGGCAATCCACGTGGGCGTAGTGCCGCTTGTCGGTCTCGTACTCCACATGGGAGGTCGCGATCGTGATGCCGCGGGCCTTCTCCTCAGGTGCGTTGTCGATCGAATCGAACGAACGCACCTCGGTGCCGTCGCCGAACTTGTCGTGGAGCACCTTGGTGATGGCCGCGGTCAGCGTCGTCTTGCCATGGTCGATGTGACCGATGGTCCCGACGTTGACATGGGGCTTGTCGCGCTCGAACTTGGCCTTCGCCACTTGGTGCTGCTCCTTTGGCTTCTCAGTGTTTTGTCCGCCCGCAGGGCGAACCCATTCAGGATATAAGTTTTCCGTCCGCCACCGCTGCTAGGCGTACACGGCGGGTCGCCTAGCCGGGTTCCTTGTCGTCCCCGACGACCTTGTCGGCGATGTTAGGGGGTACTTCCTCGTAGCGGTCAAACTGCATCGTGTACGTCGCCCGGCCCTGGGTCGCGGACCGCATGTCGGTCGCGTATCCGAACATCTCGGCGAGCGGCACATGGGCGGAGATCACCTGTGCGTTGCCGCGCTGCTCCATGCCGTTGATCTGTCCGCGGCGCCGGTTGAGATCGCCGATGACATCCCCCATGAACTCCTCGGGGGTCACGACCTCGACTGAGAACACCGGCTCCAGCAGGACCGGCTTGGCCCGCGCCACCGCCGCCTTGAGCGCCAGCGAGCCGGCCACCCGGAACGCGATCTCCGACGAGTCGGTGTCGTGGGACTTGCCGTCGGTCAACGTCACGCGGACGTCGACCAGGGGGAAGCCGGCGCGCGGCCCGTTGGACATCGCGTCCTCGACGCCCTTCTCGACCGCGGGGATGTACTCGGTGGGTACCGAGCCGCCCTTGACCTTGTTGATGAAGTCAAAGCCCTCGCCCGGCGCCGGCTCGACGTTGATATAGACGATGCCGTACTGGCCCGAGCCGCCGGTCTGGCGCACCAGGCGACCCTCGACCTTCTCGGCGGTGCCGCGGATCGTCTCCCGGTAGGAGACCTGCGGGCGACCGACGTTGGCGTCAACCTTGTACTCGCGCATCATCCGGTCGACCAGGATCTCGAGGTGCAGCTCGCCCATGCCGGAGATCTCGGTCTGGCCGGTGTCCTCGTTGGTCGCCACCCGGAACGTCGGGTCCTCCTCGGCGAGGCGGCCGAGCGCGACTGACATCTTCTCCTGGTCGGCCTTCGTCTTGGGCTCGATCGCCACCTTGATGACCGGCTCGGGGAATGTGATCGTCTCGAGCTTGATCGGCTTGTCGGGCGCGGCCAGCGTGTCGCCAGTGGCGACCTGCTTGATCCCGACCGCGGCGGCGATGTCCCCGGCGTAGACCTCTTGGAGCTCCTCGCGGTCGTTGGCGTGCATCATCAGGATGCGCCCGATGCGCTCGGTGCGCCCAGTCGACACGTTGAGCACGCGCGAGCCCGCGGCGAGCTTGCCGGAGTAGACGCGGAAGTAGGTGAGCTTGCCGACGTAGGGGTCGGCCATGATCTTGAACGCCAGCGCCGCGAACGGCTCCTCGTCGGACGCGTGGCGCTGGGCGGGCACGCCGCCGTTGTCCGACCCCTTCTGGGGCTCGAGGCCGTCGACCGCCGGAACCTCGAGCGGGCTGGGGAGATAGTCGATGACGGCGTCCAGCAGCGGCTGCACGCCCTTGTTCTTGAAGGAGGAGCCGCACAGGACGGGCGTGAGGTGCGCGCCCAGGGTGGCCGTGCGGATTGACTCCTTGAGCCGGGCGACCGGGATCTCCTGATCCTCCAGCATCAGCTCCAGCAACCCGTCGTCGTACTTCGAGAGCTCCTCGAGCATGAACTCACGCGCCTCAGCGGCGCGCTGGACCTGGTCGGCGGGGATCTCAGCGACCTCGTGCTCCTTGCCGAGCTCGTCCAGGTAGATGATCGCGTGGTTCTCCACCAGGTCGACGATCCCCACGAAGTCGGCCTCGGCGCCGATCGGCAGCTGGATCGGGATCGGGTGCGCGCCGAGGCGATCGATCATCGTCTGCACGCCGCGGGAGAAGTCGGCCCCGACGCGGTCCATCTTGTTGATGTAGGCGATCCGCGGGACGCGGTACTTGTCGGCCTGGCGCCACACCGTCTCGGACTGGGGCTCGACGCCGGCGACGGAGTCAAACAGCGCGATCGCGCCGTCCAGGACGCGTAGCGACCGCTCCACCTCGACGGTGAAGTCGACGTGGCCCGGCGTGTCGATGATGTTGATCCGGTGGCCGTTCCACTCGCAGGTCGTCGCGGCCGACGTGATCGTGATCCCGCGCTCCTGCTCCTGCTCCATCCAGTCCATCACGGCCGCACCCTCGTGAACCTCACCCATCTTGTAGGTGCGGCCGGTGTAATAGAGGATGCGCTCGGTCGTCGTCGTCTTGCCGGCGTCGATGTGCGCCATGATCCCGATATTGCGAGTGTTCTGGAGCGTGAAAGTGCGTGGCATCAGTCTGAGGCGGTTCGGTGGTGGGGCGGGGCGAGCTCGTCATCCCGAGCGCGGCCATGAAAAAGGGCCCAGCGGGCCCGATCACGACACGGCTGTCGGCGACGGGTGGTTCTCTAGCGAGTCGGCATTTCCATTGAGTGGATCCTCCGCGCCCGGGCACGAGCACAGATGAGCGCTTCCCGACCCGAGGCGGACACCGACAATAGCAGGGCAGGGGCCGCATCGGCCGCTGCGGGCAGGCGTTTGCGCGCGCCGCGAACGACCCGCGCGGGACCGGCTTCGATCGCGCTCGGCGGGGCGCTGCTCGGCGCCGTACTGCTCGTGGTGGCCGAGTTCACCCCGCTCGCTCACATCTACTCAAGCGCGCGCGGCTCCCCGGTCGTGGAGACGATCATGACCGGCTCGCACCACGCCTACGCGCTCATCCCGATCGCGGTGCTCGCCCCGGCGCTGGCGCTGAGCGTCCGCGTCACCGGCAACCGGCTGGCCCTGGCGGCGATCGGCGCGCTCGGCCTGGTGGTGCTCGGCATCGCGCTGCTCGGCGATCTGCCCGACGCGCACGCCAGCGGCCTGATCGGCCACGCCGGCGCGGCGTACGTGAGCGCGGCCGCCCAACCGGGGATCGGGCTGTACCTCGAGACGCTCGCCGCAGTCGTCCTGTTGCTCACCGGCGCAGCCGGGCTGCTGCTCGGCGCTGAGCGCTCGACCGCGATTTCCTCCCCGGGATAGTCCGCTTGCTGACCTCTTGGCGATTCCAACGGTTTACCAACGCCACGCTCGTTACATTTACTGAACGCGAGGGTTGTCCCACCGCAGCCCCCGGTCCCGTGCGGTGGGCAGCCCTCGCGTTTCTCTTCTAGCGCGCCTCCTCGGAGATCGCCGAGGCGATCTCCGCCCGGACGCTGGGGCCCCGGCCACCGTGGCAACCCCGGCCGGGCGCCAGCCCGGCCCACCCGCTCTCTCCCCCCGGGAGCTGCGACGCGGTTGACAAAAGCGCCCTGTGAGGGCTCATTTGTCAACGGTGTGAGCCAACCGGCCCGCGGGCGGCGACGCCGAGGCGCAGATTGTCGCCGCTGTCAGAGCGGCGCCGGCGCGACGGCGGGGGCGTCTACCAGCGGTAGTGGGCGAAGGCCTTGTTGGCCTGCGCCATGCGGTAGATGTCGTCCTTGCGCTTGAACGCGTTGCCCTGCTGCTGGGCGGCGTCCAGGAGCTCGTGGGCGAGCCGCTGGGACATGGTCTTCTCGCGGCGGGCGCGGGAGAACTGGATGAGCCAGCGTACGGCGAGAGTGCGAGCGCGCCGCGAGGGCACCTCGACCGGCACCTGGTAGGTGGCGCCACCGACTCGGCGGGGGCGGACCTCGAGCACGGGGGTCAGCGCCTTGATCCCGGCCTCGAGCTGCTCGACGGCGTTCTTGCCGCTGCGCTCCCCGAGGATGGCCATGGCGTCATAGACGATCTTCTCGGCGGTGGACTTCTTGCCGTCCAGCATCACCTTGTTGATGACCTGCTGGACGAGGCGGTTGCGATAGACGGCGTCCGGTTCGATCGGGCGGACGGCGGCGGCAGCGCGGCGGGGCACTACTTGGCCTTCACGCCGTACTGGGAACGGGCCTTCTTGCGATCGCTGACGCCGGCGGCGTCGAGCGTCCCGCGAATGACCTTGTAGCGGAAGCCCGGGAGATCCTTGACGCGACCGCCGCGAACGAGCACCACCGAGTGCTCCTGCAGGTTGTGGCCCTCACCGGGAATGTAGGCGCCGACTTCCATGCCATTGGTCAGCCGGACGCGGGCCACCTTGCGCAGCGCGGAGTTCGGCTTCTTGGGCGTGGTCGTGTACACGCGAGTGCAGACGCCCCGCCGCTGGGGCGCGGCGACCTTCTTCTTGCGGCCCTTGCCGGACTTCAGGCCCGGGGTGGCAAGCTTCTTCTTCGGCGCGGTGCGCCCCTTGCGAATCAATTGGCTGGTAGTCGGCATGCGGCGAATGAGCGTAGCAGCACGAGCCCGCCATGGGCGCGCGCGAGGGCGCCGTCAGGCCGGCACCCCCGCGAGGGCGACATCGACGTCGACGGCCTTGACGCCGACGGCGTCGGCCACCGGCGCGTAGGTGACCTCGCCGTTGGCGACGTTGACCCCGAGCTTGAGCCCCGGGTTGTCGGCGACGGCCTGGTGGACTCCGGCCGAGGCGAGATGCAACACGTAGGGCATCGTCGCGTTGGTCAGCGCGTACGTCGAGGTGATCGGGACCGCGCCCGGCATGTTGGCCACGCAGTAGTGGGTGATGCCGTCGACCTCGTAGGTCGGGTCTGAGTGGGTGGTGGCATGCGAGGTCTCGAA
>DATCFW010000297.1:0-7216 GCA_036509295.1 Solirubrobacteraceae bacterium
TGACGAATGCAGACAACCCGAACACCGCCGCGGCGACCCGGGCCGCGGACCTCAAGCGCGAGGGCGCCGCGCGGGCGACGTTCGCCGCCGGATGCTTCTGGGGCGTCGAGGCCTCATTCCGCGAGATCGAAGGAGTGCTCGACACGAGCGTCGGCTACACCGGCGGGACCGACGTCAGCCCAAGCTACGAGCGGGTCTGCTCCGGGGCCACCGGCCACGCCGAGGCCGTCGAGGTCTGGTTCGATCCCACGATCGTCAGCTACGGCGAGCTCCTGCGCGCGTTCTGGTCGATGCACAACCCGACCACCCGGGACCAGCAGGGATGGGACATCGGCAGCCAGTACCGCTCGGCGATCTTCTTTCACGACGCCGAGCAGGAGCGGGTGGCCATCGCCTCCCGCGACGAGCGCCAGGGCGACCTCGCCCGGCCGATCGTGACCCAGATCGTCCCCGCCACGACGTTCCACGACGCCGAGGATTACCACCAGCGCTACTTCGAGCACCATGGCGGCGCGATGTGCGCCACCACCATCAGGTAGACGGCGCCTCACTCTCCTCGAGCCCGAGATACGGTTCGAGGAGGGTGCGCAGCTGCATCCGGCCGCGGTGCAGCCGGCTCTTGAACGCGGCCTGGCCGACGGCGGCGATCTCGGCGGCCTCCGGGGTGGAGAGGCCCTCGACGTCGCGCAGCACGACCGCCGCGCGCCAGTCGGGCGGCAGCTGGGTGAGCGCCCACTCGAGCGTCCGCTCGAGCTCATGGTCGAGCGTCTGGGCCTCGGGCCCGAGCTGCGCGGACTCCGGCAGCGCGGCGATTGGGTCCTCGCGCTCGGGGGTGGCCTCGACGGGCGGCGGCGGGCGGCGGGCCAGTCGCCGCTGGGCTTCGTTGAACGCGATCCGGTACAGCCAGGTCGACAGCCGAGCGCGCTCCTCGAAGCGACCCAGGCCGCGCCACGCGCGCAGGAACACCTCCTGTCCCACCTCGTCGGCCTCGCTCGGATCGAGCCCGAACCGGCGCAGCGCCCCGTAGACACGATCGGCGTGGGCCTGCACCAGCTCGGCGAAGGCCTCCTGGTCCCCGGCGCGCGCCCGCCGGATCAGCTCGGGCTCGGACGCGGCCGGATCGCTCACTGAGCCGTTATACCGCCTGCCCGGTGGGCGACACCGCCGCGTGCCGCCCGCCGAGCCGCCAGCTCTATCGCTCCTGCAGGTCCAGCGAGCAGGAGTTGATGCAGTAGCGCTCGCCCGTCTCGCCGGGGCCGTCGGGGAAGACGTGACCGAGGTGCCCGCCGCAGGCGGCGCAGTTGACCTCGACGCGGTGCATGCCGTAGCTGTGATCGTCGATCAGCTCGACGTTGGCGCGATTCGCCGGCTCGGTGAAGCTCGGCCAGCCCGTGCCCGACTCGAACTTCGTGTCCGAGGCGAACAGCTCGGCGCCGCATCCGGCGCAGCGGTACGTTCCGGCGCGCTTCTCATCGACGTAGTGGCCGGTGAATGCACGCTCGGTCCCCCGGCCGCGCAGCACTTCGTACTGGGACGGGGTGAGCTGCGCCCGCCACTCGCCGTCAGTCTTCTCGACGCGCGAGGCGTCACTGTGGTTCTGGGTGTGAATGGTGTCGTTCATGCCTCGTGTGACCCTCCAATCGACGGAAACGATTCAGCTCAGGCGGGCCGTCAGGGCGGCGGCGGCTCGTCGAGACGGCCATGGACCGCCGCGGCGAAGCGGCGAGCGTCCGGCGCCCCGCCGGGCGCGGCCAGCCGACCGAGCTCGTTCACCATCCGCCGCAGCTCGGCCAGCAGGCGGCGGCATTCCGGGCAATCGTGCAGGTGGCGCTCCAGCCGCGTCTGCGCGCCGTCCCCGAGCTCGGAGTCGATGTACGCCGAAGCGCGACCCGGCGCCCAGCGGTGATCGAGCGCGAACCGCGCGCGCTGCCAAATCGGGCTCACCGGAGGTCTGACCCGGGTAACGCCGAAGCGGTTCGCACAATGGGCGTCACCGGCACCGGGCCGAACGTCACGAGCCGCGGACCGGCCGGATCAACGGGACCTTCCCGTTGCGGAAGATGACGCGGGCCGCCTCGGGCCGGTACCCGGCCGCGCTGAGGGTGATCGTCAGCACATCGCCAGCGCGGTATCGCCGGCCGGCCAGCGCCCGCAGCGCGCGGCGCACGGGACGCGCGCCAGTGACGGTGGTCTTCGAGCGGCGCGGGCATCCGTGGCCGGTGCAGGTCGTCGACAGCCGCGTGTCGCCGGGAAGGCGTCCGACGGTCAGCCCGTGCAGCCTGATCTCCGCCCGGTTCCATGTCCAGCTGAGCACGAGCTTGACCTTGAGCGACCGTCGCGTGGCGGCCGGCGGCACCGGCGTGCTGACCGGCGTCGTGACGACGGGTGCGGCCGGCGGCGGCGGGCGGAGGTGCTCGGCGGCTGATAGGCAACGGTCAGATACGGACCGTTCCCGGAGGCCTGGTTGGCGAACGAGAACGCGTTGCCCGCGCCGGCATAGGGGAGGATCATCAGCTCCGGCGTCGGGGCGGTGCCGTCCAGCCATGCCTGGGTCATCGGCGTGATGGTGAACGACACGGCTCCCGGGCCGGTCACCGTCGACGATGCCTGGAGCGAGTCGTTGTAGTCGCCCCCGGCGGTGCTCCAGGCGTTCACGCCGTCGTAGGCGTCCCACGTGGCCGCTCCCGGCGAGAACGCCCGGGTCATCTGGAACACCCAGCTCGGGGTGGAGCCGAACGCACCCGCCACGTCGATGGTGAGGGTGGAGCTGAGGATGTGCGAGCCGGCCGGGATCCCCAGCCCGCCCGCGAACGAGATCATCGTCCGGTAGAGGGAGCCGTTGCCGTCATCACCGACCTCGTCGTCGCTGCCGCCGCCGCAGTCCGCGCTCGACGTCGGACTACCGGAGTAGATCGTGCAGTCGGCGGTCGGCTGGACGGTCGTTGACAGCGACTGGCTCGCCGCCATCGGGTGCGCGGAGGCGCGCGCCACCGCGGCCCTGCCGCTCGAGGTGGCGACGCTCAGCCCGGCGCCGACGATCACCGCCAGCGTCGCGCCGCCGGCCGCGCTCCCCCGTCGGCTCAGAGCAGCCCGCATCGCGGTGATCGTACCCGCCGATGGCGGCGCTCACGCCGATCGCGTGACGGTGGTCGTACGGAAGTGCACGCCGTCGGCGGTGAACGAGGGCACGGTGACCGACACCGTCGCGTGCCTGCGGTGGCTGACGGTCAGGGTGCTCTTGGCGCTCACCTTCGTCTTCCAGCCGCGGACGACCCGGCGGCCCAACCTCACCTTGACTCGTGCCCGCCGGCCGACGTACGCCCCCGTGCCCGACAGGCGGAAGGAGAGCGAGCGGTGGCGGTGGCGCGGCGCGGAGAGCCTCAGCCGACTCTCGCGGTGCAACGCCGCCGCGGAGATCGCGGTGGTGAACGAGAACCGCTCGCTCACCGGCTGGCTGGTGCCGCCCTGCGCGATGGCGCCGGTCGCCTGAGCGGTGTAGGTCCTGCCGGCAGCCAGGGCCGCGACCGGGATGAGCATCGCCTCGCCGCCGATGTAATCCCCGAGTGGGATCCCCGCGGGCGTCGGCGTCGTCCCGTCCACCGTCTTGATTGCGACCGGCCCCGCGGGACCGGTGAGCGTCGCGGAGCTGAGCGCCACCGTGGCGGTGTAAACCGGCCACGGACCGGCGAACAGCACGAACAGGTACGGGCCGGTCGTCATTGGCTGCGGCAGGCCGACGAGGTCGCCGGGCGTGAACGGTCCCTCGGCCGCGGTCTCGCTCGCCGGCCAGGCGACCTGGCCGTTTCCGGGGTAGCTGTAGCCGACGACGGTTGCCGGGCTCGGACGGAAGCCGGCGTCCGGCGGCAGGGTGGTGGCGCACACGAAGCCGTCCGAGTCGTCGACGCCGAGCTGATCGAGGTACGGATTGAGCAGCTGAGCGAGGTGGATCGGCGCCGCCTCCCAGGGGTTGGCCGTGCCCCAGTCGGTCCCCTCGGCCAGCACCGACTCGCCGGCGGCCTGATCGCCGGCGGTGGTGTACCCGGGATTGCCGGCCGTCTCGGAGTGGCTGAGCATCCCGCCGTTCATGCGCTCATAGTTGTCGTGGGCGGCGCAGCCCGCCGAGGCCGATGGGTTCTCGGTGATCTGAGCTGGAATCCCGTTCGCGGCGCGCTGAGCGTTGAGATTGGCGATCGCCTGTGCCGAGGTCGCCGCCGATGCGCTCATGGGGGCCAGGGCGGCGGCAGCGAGCACGGCTGCGCCGAGGCGAATCGGTCCCATCATGCGCGCCCGAATTATATGGACCGTTGGCGCGAGATCCGCGGCGCTGGACGGATGATCGAGACCGACGCCCGGGGGGAAACCGGACCGCGCCGCGCCGGACGCGCCGATGTCTTCATCTCGCGCTCATATTGGTCGCCCACCCTTCCTGCCATGCGAGTGCTCGTCGTCGAGGACGATCGAAAGCTCGGCCCGGTCCTCGTCCGGGGCTTCGCCACCGACTCGATCGCGGCGGACCTCGTCACCACCGGCCGGGAGGCGATCGTCCGCGCCGGCGCCACTGAGTATGCGGTCATCGTCCTCGACATCATGCTGCCCGATCTCGATGGCTTCCAGGTGTGCCGCGCACTGCGCGACGAGCGCCGCAACGCGCCGGTGCTGATGCTGACCGCACTGGACGCGGTGAAGGATCGGGTGCGCGGCCTGGACAGCGGCGCCGATGACTACCTGGTCAAGCCGTTCTCCTTCGAGGAGCTGCTGGCCCGGGTCCGCGCGATGAGCCGGCGCGGCCCGATCCAGCGCACAGTGATGATCGAAGTCGGCGATCTCCGGCTCGATTCCGCCCGCCATCAGGTGTGGCGCGGCGACACGCCGATTGACCTCTCGCGCAAGGAGTACGCCGTCCTCGAGGCGCTGATGCGCCATCCCGGGGACGTGCTGTCACGGTTCGAGCTGCTCGAGCAAGCGTGGGGGTACGCGTATGAGAACCGATCCAACGTCGTCGAGGTGTACGTCCGCTATCTGCGGGAGAAGATCGACCGCCCGTTTCACCGTCACAGCCTGCAGACGATCCGCGGCGTTGGGTATCGGATATGCGAGGACGCATAGTCCGCGAGGGCCGCCCCGCCGGGCGGCGCTGGGTCGGGCGACTGGCGATCCGGTGGCGCCTGACGTTGATGTTCGTCGGCGTGATGGCGGTGGTGCGCGCCGCGCTGATCGCGTTCCTCTATTTCCACTTCCGCTCAGACCTCGACTACACCATCGACACGTCGCTGCGGGCGCGGGCCCAGGAGGTGGCGAGCCTCGTGAGCGATGACACCAATGCCGACGCCCATGGCGATCTGGGCACCCTGTCGATCCGCGGTGACAACTTCGTCCAGGTCCTGGACCGTTCCGGGCGCGTGCTCGGCGCGAGCGCCGGGTTCGCCAACCCTGAGACAGGCGCTTAGCCTGAACCTCAGGCTGAGACGCGCCCTCGATGTGGGGTCAGCACCCGGCTGACCCAACGTCCGCGGCGCACATCGACTCCGGCGATGCACGCCGATCGGCACAAGGCGGAAATAAGTAGCGGGTGTGGAGCCGCGCTCCACTTTCCTGATAGCTTGCCGCCGTCAATTTGGGCCGGGGGGCCCGAACAGCATAAGGAGAATGCATGTTCGCGAGCACACGTGCTCGGACTCGTAACGTCCGAGCGTCACAGCCACGGGGGCGTCGTGGCAACATCATCGGTGCCTAGTCGATCTGGGCGGCGGGCATCGCCTGCGCCCTGCTGTTGACCTTCACCGGCACAGCGTTGGCCGATTCCCAGACGAGCACCTATTCGGCGACGGAGACGATTCCGGTACCGCCGGCATCCGACTACGCCGGCAGCGGCGGCGGCGACGGCTGGGCGGTCGCGCTGTCCTCGACGGAGGTCTTCAACGTCTTTCACCACCAGGCGCAGATGACGATCGCCTGCCATCTGCAGACCGACGCGACGCCCTGCTGGAGCCCGGAGACGATCACCGACGGCAGCGGCAGCAACTTCGCCACGTCGGGACACCCGGGGCTGTACCTCGATCAGAGCACCGGGAAGCTGTATGTGTACGGAACCCGGGTCTCTGACAACACCGCCGGGGTCGTCTGCATCGACACGACGCAGGCGCCCACCAACACCGACCCGTTCTGCGGCTTCACCGCGCTGAGCCCGGTGGGGGCGGCGACGAGCCCGAGCTCGATCGGGCGCAGCGCGATCGGTGGTCCCGGACTGGTCGGCTCGCATTTCTACGCGTTCAACTAGGTCGCGGGCGCGCCCGCCGGAGGCGGGGAGAACGAGCTGATGTGCTTCGACGTGAGCACCGACGCCGCCTGCAGCGGCCAGCCGTTCGATCTCGGGATCGGTACCGGCAACGACGCCGACAGCAACTACCCGCCGCCGGACGCGGTCGCGCTCGGATCTCAGATGATCGTCCCGGTGGCCCTCACCCCGTCCGGGGATCCGACCGTCGACGAGCTCGCGTGCTTCGACGACGCGACCCAGTCGGCCTGCTCGGGGACCTGGCCGAGCCCGTTGTCGTTCAGCTACAACTCGAGCGCCGGAGCGGCGTTCCCGCTGCTGAGCGCGACCGGCGCGCTGCAGGGCCTGTGCCTGCCGACCGGGACCGATCAGTGCTTCGGCCTCGACGGCTCGTCGGTGGCGACGCCGGCGGGGATGACGGGCGTCATCCCGGCCACCTCGGGGTGGAACGGGCCGGCGTTCGTGCTCGGCCCGCGCGTCTATGTCCCGGACGGCAACACCGAGCAGGTCGAGTGCTTCGACTACAGCACCGGGGCCTCGTGCGCCAACTTCCCCAAGACGCTGAGCGGGCTCGAACTGATGTACACCGTCAACCCCGATCCCCAGCGGCCGACGTGCATCTGGGTCAACGCCGATGGCGGTCAGCAGCAGATCCAGAGCTTCGACGCATACTCGGGGCGTGATCCGGACGCTCGCATCGCAGTTCGTCGTGCCCAAGCCGGCCTGCACGCCGGCGTCGTACACCTCGTTGCAGATCATCTCGCCGGCGCCGGGCTCATACACGAGCGGCACCGTCGACTTCCAGGATGCCGACGGGGACGCCATCGCCGCAGCACCCGAGCAGACGCTCGACAACACCGGCACGGCCAACCTCACCGGCCTGAACCTCAACGGCCCGCTCGGGCTCCCCCAGTTCCTGCTCAATCTGAGCGGGGTGCAGGG
>DATCFW010000298.1:0-2562 GCA_036509295.1 Solirubrobacteraceae bacterium
GCTCATCACACTGATCTGCGGTGGGTCCTTCTCTATGTGGAACGGTGGCTCAAAGCGCCAATCCAACTGGAGGACGGCACCCTCAAGCAACGGGATCGCGGCAGTCCTCAGGGCTCTGCGATCTCGCCCGTGTTGGCGAATCTATTCCTCCACTACGCGCTGGATATGTGGCTGGTCCGGGAGTTCCCGGACGTCCCGTTCGAGCGCTACGCGGATGATGAGATTCTGCACTGCAAGACCCAACAGCAAGCGCAAATGGTGCTCAACCGGATCGTTGAGCGGTTGGCGCAGGTCGGTCTGGGACTCAATCTGGACAAGACGCGCATCGTCTATTGCAAGGACGCGAACCGCACCGGCTCTCACGAGCACGAGCAGTTCACGTTCCTTGGATACACGTTTCGTCCTAGGAGGCTGGTGTGAATCAGCCGTTTCGGACTGATCGGACGGTTCTTGGGTCGGCGGGCCGGATCTGATCGCGGCGTTTCGAGGCAGCGTTCGCCCGAGCCGCGCGTGAGCGATGGGTGGCTGTGGTCGGGTGTGGCTTGGTGAGTGTCATCGGAGCGCCGGTTTGCGCGGTCTATGGCCGTCTCTCAGGCAGTGATCCCGACCGGTGCGTTGGTGGTGACGCCGAGGGTGGCGAGGCGTGCGAGGTTGACCGCGGCGGCGAGCAGGTTGAAGTCGGCGTTCACCTTCACGCGACCGCGGACACGGGCGCGTCTGCCGCCGTGTCGGCGTCGCATCAGATGTGCGATCTTCCGCTCGATCTTGGGGCGGGTCGTCTTGTAGTCGGCCTGCCAAGCGGGATCGGTCTGCCGCTCGCGGCCGCGCGCGAGCTGTCGCTCAAACAGGCCGAGGTGGATCGTTCGACCGTTCGAGTCGGTGGTGCACCGAGCGAACAGCGGGCATGCCTGGCACGCTGATCCGAACCGGGCTGCCTGCCCGCCCGTGACCTCGCGCAGTGATGCTGTCCGCCCGGCGGGGCACACGACCTGGGCGAGGTCGATGTCGATCTGGAAGTCGGTCTTGGTGAACCGTCCCGCGCGCCCGACCGGCGCCTTGACCTTGCAAAGGATGGTCGCGTCGGCCTGCTCCAGCGTGTGCAGGACAGGACCAGAGCCGTAGGCAGTGTCGCCGTAGACCGACAACGGATCGCTCGGCACGCTCGCCGCGGCCGGGTCGTTCTCCACGTCGGGATCGGCGCTGTCGGGGAGATCGTCGGCGAGCAGCATCGCGACGGCTTGGGCGTCTCCCGCGTTGCCTGCGGTGACCGTGGTGGCGGTGATCAGCTCGCTGTCCGGATCGACCGCGACATGCCCTTTGTAGCCGTCGAACCCGTTGGCGCGGGTCTTTCGACCGTGTCGGGTGTCGGGGTCAACGGTCGAGATCATCCGGTCCTTCGCGACCTTTCTCGCGATCCGGAACACGCCATCAGCACCCGTGTCGAGATCCTGCCCGACAACGACCGCCAGCACCGCGCCAGCCTGCGCAACCACCGCCGCCAGCTCCCGGCCATCCAACATGCCCAGGACTCGGTGAGCGTCGCTGGCGAGTGCGTTGATCAACCCCTCGCGCGCCTGTGGGTCCTCGTAATCGCAGACCGGTTTCCCCGCCGAGGCGTAGTCGTCATCGCACGCGAGCACGTCGCGCAACTGCGCCTCGAGCTCCCGGTCACATGCGGCCAGTACCCCGCGGATCGCGGAACGGATCAACGTCACGGTGTCCATCGTCGCGACCGCGTCATAGAGCGCGGTGGAATCCAACACCCTTCGGCGGCCGACCAGCCCAGCGCGCTTGCCCATCTCCAACACGACCTCAAAGATCCGGTCCGGACACTCCGAGCCCGCGAGCCGGGCGCGCATATCGACCAGCACCGTGTGCGCGAACCCCGGATAGTCAAACCCCAGCCCGCCGGCCGCGTACTTCCACCGCGCGTCATAGGTAAACCGATCGACCGCTTCGCGATCAGAGCACCCCTCGATCCGCTGCAACACCATCACCACCGCCACGATCATCGGCGGCACACTCCGACGCCCCACATCGCGGAACAGATCCATGAACAGCTGGTCAGGAAACAGCCGAAAGCACTCACGGTGCAACAGCCCGTAGATCGAGTCCGGCGCGACTCTTGCGTCGCAGAAACCCGTCGTCGTGAACACGTTCGCTTGCGTGGGAGTCAGTCCAAGGCTCATACCCTCAAGCATGACCTGAGGGTCGGACGAACCCGCCCGAAAAACACCAGCCTCCTAGGTGAGACACACGCACTGGAGTAGCGCATTTGACGAGATGCGGGTCCCTCTGGTTTCGCGCGGTCGCGTCTCTTCGGCGCTGTAAATTCGGTTCCCGGTGGTCGTCAGTCTAGGCGGCTGTCACCTCCTCGGGGATGGTCTGCTCGTTGCCTTGGTAGCGACGCGATCGAGGTGCAGATCGGCCCGGTCGATCTGGCGCTGCGCGCCTATGCCCGCCAGCATCCTGGCTGTCGCACGCTGATCGACGAGATCTACGGGATCGGCCCGCTGACGTCGGTCGCGATCCTCGCCGAACTCGGGGGCGCCCGCCGGTTTC
>DATCFW010000299.1:0-2261 GCA_036509295.1 Solirubrobacteraceae bacterium
CGCGTGAACGCTCCCACGTCCTGGGGGTTGACGAGGCTCGTCAGGTAGGCGATCGCGTCCTTGATCTCCGCCCGGTCATAGAACTTGGTGCCGCCGATCACCTGATAGGCGATCTCGGCCCGCACCAACGTGTCCTCGAGCACCCGGGACTGCGAGTTGGTCCGGTAGAAGACCGCGATCTCCGACCGCGAGGTGCCCTCGTCGACGAGCCGCTGGATCTCCCCGGTGACGTAGCGCGCCTCGGCGTGCTCGTCGTCGAGCTCGCGGATCTTGATCGGATCCCCCGGGCCGATCTCGGTCCACAGCGACTTGGGCTTCTGCCCCCGGTTGTTGCGAATCACCGCGTTGGCGGCATCGAGGATCGTCTGGGTCGAGCGGTAGTTCTGCTCGAGCTTGACCACGTGCGCGTCGGGGAACGTGTCCTCGAACTCAAGGATGTTCGTGATATCAGCGCCGCGGAATCCGTAGATCGAGTTGTGGGTGACGATCCCGTTGGCCACGAAATTGTGCGTCCCGGCGACGTTGAGGTCATACACGGGCCGCACCAGCTGGACCGGCTCGACCGATTCGACGACGTCGTATCCCCCTTCCTCGTCGAACATCACCATCCCCGGCCGGACCGATGACGCCTGGGTGAACGGCAGCGAGTTGGCCGCCAGCCCATCGCCGTTGTGCCCAAGGCGAGCGGAGGGGCGGATCGACACATCGCCGAGCGCCGCCGAGATCTGCGTGGCAACTCGCTCGATCGTCGCCATGTCCTTGCTGCAGGTCTCAAAACGCCATCCGTCAGAGCCACGGCGTGCCGGCCGGACACTGAGCCCGATGCGCTCCAGCGTCTCCCGGCCGGCGTCGTCGTAGCCGAACAGTGAGATGCGATGCATCGGAGTGCGGCCCCGGCGGTCCGCGCACAGAGACACCGCCAGGCGCCGGCGGCGTACCTCGGTCTTCGTGTAGGTCGCGGCCTGGAAATGCGGGTGCTCGAACACAAGCCCGCTGTCGGTCAGCAGCCGGCGACCTCCGACACGGGTGTCGTGCTCGGTGAACCGGCGGTCGAGAAGCTTCTGGTCACCGACGGGCGAGCGTCCATCATGTCCGGGATACGGACGAGCCGAGAACGGCAGGGTCGGCAGGCCGTACCGCACTGACAGCAGGGCCTCGGCGTAACGGGCCTCCGCCTCCGATGCATGAGTGGACACAACCCACGCGGCGTCCGCCCGCTCACCGCGAATGCGAAGCATGACGCCGACGACGGCCTTCACCTGGCCGTTGGTGTACGTCCGCGACGTCCCCACTCGGAATCCTCGATCACGTCGCCACATCAGGTAGGTCATGTGCAGCTGAGGCGTGCGACCGAGCTGGTACCCGGCAAAGTGGACGTGCTCGGGCGTGCTGACCAGCCGGCGGCCCGAGCGTGTGGTGATGGCGATCCCCCGGTTGGGCTCGGAGCGATGGACCGCATCCACCCGGGCCGCTCGAAAGTCGCCGCTGCCGTACGCCGACAGAACCTCGTCGCCCCGGGCGATTGTCTCGATCGGGCGCCGGCTGCCGTCCGCCATCGTGACCGGGGTGCCCTCGACGAGACACTGGGCATCATCCCCGACCACCATCAGGTTGCGATGCTCCCCGGCGAGCAGCTGCAACCAGCGGTACTGGACGTGGTTGGTGTCCTGATACTCGTCGACGAGCACGTTGCGAAAGCCCGCGGCGTAGCGGTCGCGGACCTCGGGGAACAGCTCGAGCACGTTGACGGCGCGGACGAGCAGGTCGTCGAAGTCCATGGCGTTCATGCGGTGCAGCTCGCGCTCGTAGGAGCGGTACACGTCGGCGACGGTCTGCTCGAAGAACGAGCCGACCATCTGCGCATAGGCGTCGGAGTCGCGCAGCTTGTTCTTGGCGTCGGAGATCTGGGAGCCGACGGAGGCGGGGGTGAACCGCTTGGGGTCGATCCCGAGGTCATCGAGGCAGCGCTTGATCAGCCGCCGCGAGTCGGCGGTGTCGTAGATCGTGAACTGGCGGGTGTAGCCGAGCCGGGGGGCCTCGGCCCGGAGCATCCGGGCGCAGGCGGCATGAAAGGTCATCACCCACATCGCCCGCACCCGCCGGCCGACGAGCAGCTCGGCCCGGTCGCGCATCTCCGCCGCCGCCTTGTTGGTGAACGTGATCGCCAGGATCTCGTTGGGCTTGGCGGCGTCGGTGGCCACGAGGTAGGCGATCCGGTGCGTGAGCACCCGGGTCTTGCCCGAACCGGCGCCGGCGAGGAT
>DATCFW010000300.1:0-3247 GCA_036509295.1 Solirubrobacteraceae bacterium
GTCCGGATGCAGCAATTATGCGGTCACTCTCGACACGGTTAAGGCTTGGCAGAGTCTCGCGACGAGCGCACTTCTGTCAGGGAAACAAATCAAGATTTACTACACCGTCTGCGCCGGTGCGAACATGATCACGACGATCGATCTCGATAAGTAGTCTAGAGCTCGGCTCTCAATGGGATGCCAGTGACTACTGACATCCCGCACGTCGAGAAGCGCGGTCGGTGGGCGGAACGCTCCAATGTATCCGTTCGGCGACTCGCGTAGCTGACGAGGACCCGGGGGTGGCGTAGTTGTGGGGGCATGAAGCAAAGGCGTAGGCGCCCCAAGGAGTGGCGCAGGCTGCTGGCCGAGTGGGACGAGAGTGGCGAGAGTGCCGCCGGGTTTGCGGGCCGAATCGGGGTTTCTGCGCAGACGCTGTATCGGTGGCGGACAGCGCTGGAAGGTCCCCCGCGGGGGGCGGACCTAGCTGCGCTCGCGAAGATCGTCGAGGTGCGGGCGGCACGGCCGACTCCCGACGACAGATTCGAGTTGCGGTTGGCGAGTGGCCGGTCCGTTGGAGTGCCGACGTCGTTCGACGAGGCGGCACTGGCGCGGTTGCTGCGCGTCCTGGAGGCGGCGTCGTGATCCCTGCCGGCGTGCGCATCTTCGTCTGCACCGAGCCCGTCGACATGCGGTATGGGTTCGATCGGTTGGCGCAGTTGGCGCGCGAGCGCGTGGGGCAGGATCCGATCGACGCGGGCGCATTGTTCGTGTTCGCCGGGAAGTCAGCGACGCGGCTCAAGGTGCTGTGGTTCGACCGCAATGGGTTGTGCCTGCTTTACAAGCGGTTGCACCGGGCGGTGTTCGAATTGCCGGCCGCCGCGAATGGCGCGGTGTCGATCCACATCGATGGTGCGGCGCTCGCACGGTTGCTCGCGGGCGTGCCGAAAGAGGAGAAACGACGCGCAACCGCTTGACGGATCGATCGCGGCGTGTTTTCTGACAAGCATCGCCGTGACGGATGGAGCCGCCATCTCGATCGAAGCAAAGCTCACCGAGTTGAGCGCGCGAGTCGACGTACTGGCCACGGAGCGGGACGAGTACCGCAAGCTGTACCTGCAGGCGCTGGAGACGTGCCGCAAGCTCGAACTCGGGCTGGTCGGCGCCAAGCGCGAGCGGCTGTCAGGCGGCGACGCACAGCTGACGATGTCGATGCTGGGCATGCTGCTCGGCAACGACGCCGGGGGGAGCGCGTCCCCGTCCCCGCTCGCGCCGCCTCCAGTGGAGACGCCGGTCGCGGCGCACACCCGCGCCAAGCCGACGGGCCGCAAACCGCTCCCCGAAAAGCTTCCGCGCGTCGAGGTCGAGGTGCTGCCGCCCGAGGTCCAGCAAAAGGGCACCGACGCCTTTGTGCGCATCGGTGAGGACGTGACCGAGACCGTCGAGCGGCGACCCGCCTCGCTGGTCGTCGTGCGCGTCCGTAAGCCGAAGTTCGTGCCCAAGGGGCGCGACGCCACCGCCGAGACCACCGTCCTGCAGGCGCCACCGCCGGAGCTGCCGATCGATCGTGCCCTCGCCGGGCCAGGGTTCCTCGCCGACACGATCGTCCGTCGCTGGCAGGACCACCTCCCGCTGCACCGCCTGGAGCGGATCTACGGCCGCGAAGGGCTCGAGCTGGCGCGGTCGACCATCTGCGGCTGGCACGAGGCGCTGGGCGGGCTGGGCAAGCCGCTGCTCGACGCGATGTGGGCGGACGCGCGGGGCGCGCCGTACCTGTGCACGGACGCGACGGGCGTGCTGGTGCAGGCCCGCGAGAAATGCCGCCGCGGCCACTTCTGGGTGGTCATTGCGCCGGAGCGGCACGTGCTGTTTCGGTACAGCGCCAAGCACGACAGCGCCGCCGTTGACCGGTTGCTCGAGGGATACGAGGGCTACCTGGTCGCCGACGCGCACGCGGTCTTCGATCACCTGTACAAACGTGGGACATTGATCGAAGTCGCGTGTTGGGCGCATGCCCGACGGTACTGGTGGAAGGCGCTCGAGACCGATCCAGAGCGGGCGCGCCAGGCGCTGGCGTACATCGGTGGCCTGTTCCGCGTCGAGCGCTCGGCCGGCGCCGCACTGCCCGAGGTGCGGCTCGCGGCCCGGCGGGCCGAGTCCAAGGCCATCGTCGACGCCTTCTTCACCTGGTGCGAAGCGGAGGCGGGGAAGGTTCTCGACGAGACCCCGACCGCCAAGGCCATTGGCTACGCCCTCAATCAACGTGTCGCGCTCCAGCGCTTCCTGGACGACGGTCGGCTCCCCATCCACAACAACAGCTCCGAGCGGGCGTTGCGGCGCGAAGCCGTCGGAAGAAAGAATTGGCTCTTCGTCGGCACCGACGACGCCGCCGAGATCAACGCCGCCTTCGTCTCTCTGCTGGCGAGCTGCCAGCTCCACGACATCGAGCCCTACGCCTATCTCCGCGACCTCTTCTGCCTCTTGCCGAGCTGGCCGGTCCGCCGAGTCCTGGAGCTCGCACCGCTCAACTGGAAGAAGACCCTCGAGGACAAGAACGCTCAGCAGCGGCTCGACGCCAACGTCTTCAGGCGCGCATCCCTCGGCTCGCTCGACCAACATCCCCAGACCAAGTAACACCCGCCATCGCCCCCGTCAGCGACGGTGTTCGTCGAACGGATACAATCTTCTCGAAGAACCGATCGGGCTCGAAGGGGTCTTTCGCTTGCCAAGATATCGGGCCTCAATCTCCCTGTCCTCCGAGGCTCGTGTGCGTCCAGGCCGCCGCCACGTCACTGCCAGCGTTCGTGGCCGCCCACCCGGATGCCCAGTCGGATGTGCGCAGGTCGCGAGAATCATGACGCCGGGCCCCCTCACGTCTCAGGAATTCGAGGGTGCGCCGGCGGGCGGGCCTGTAAGATCGCGGTCCGGCTGTGGTCCATGGCTTGCTATGTTTTCCGGGCATGAAGCGTGGGAACCGACCGTCTTGGCTTGGATTGTCCCTTCTGCTCACGGCGCCTGTGGCGGCTCGGGAGCCTCGCCTCCCGTCGGGGTCGAGCAGTCCACGCAGGCAGGTATCATGAACCCGACGGTGCCGACGGAAGATGCCGCCGAGCTGGCCAAGGACAACCAGGCGTTAGCGGTCGACCTCTACCAGAGCCTCCGCGCCCAGGGCAGCGCAGACGACAACCTGGTGTTTTCGCCGGGTAGCATCTCGGTCGCGCTGGCGATGCTGTGGAACGGCGCGCGGACCGAAACCGCCACCGAGATC
>DATCFW010000301.1:0-7995 GCA_036509295.1 Solirubrobacteraceae bacterium
GCGGATCGTCGGCCGGCTCGCGGTCGAACACGTTGGAGCCGTCCTTCCACAGGCTGACGTGGAAGTGGCACCCGTTGCCGGTCAGGTTGGCGAACGGCTTGGGCATGAACGTCGCGATCAGCCCGCGCTGCTGGGCGAGGGACTCGACCATGTAGCGGAAGAAGATCGCGCGGTCACAGGTGGTCAGCGCGTCGGCGAACTGGAAGTTCTGCTCGAACTGCCCGTTGGCGTCCTCGTGATCGGTGGCGTAGTTGTCCCAGCCCAGACCGGTCACCGCCCGCGACACCTCGGACACGAAGTCCAGGTTGCGGGTCAGCGCGCGCATGTCGTAACACGGCTGGTCGAGGGTGTCGAGCGGGTCGGCGAGCTCGAGCGAGCCGTCGGCGGCCCGGCGCAGGAGGAAGTACTCGAGCTCGGCGCCGACCTTGAGCTCGTAGCCCTGGTCGGCGGCCCGGTGCAGCGCGTGACGCAGGATCGTCCGCGGGCAGTAGGGCCACTGCACTCCCTCGACGGTGACGTCGCAGGCGAACCGCGCGACGCTCGGGCGCCACGGCAGGATCGTCAGCGTCGTCGGGTCGGGCATCGCGATCATGTCGGGATCATCGGGTCCCTGGCCGATGTCACCGGCGGCGAACCCGGCGAACCCGGCGCCCTCGGTGAGCAGGTCATCGAGGTGATGGGCGGGGACGAGCTTGGCGCTGGGCTTGCCGTGCATGTCGACGAACTGGGCGAACAGGAACTCGATCCCGTTGTCCTTGACGATTCGCCGAACGTCGTCTTCGTTCTGGGGGGCTTCGGTCATGCCCGAGTTCTATCCGGCGGCGGCGGTGCTGCACAATGGTTCGCGGCACCCCCGATATGGGGCCGGGCATGTGCACCCCGCACATAGGACACCCACAGGACGCGTGCACCGATGGCACTGAGCACAGGATCGCCGACCCCGATCGGCACCGAGCTGCACGGGCTCCGCGAGGAGAACCGCACTCTGTACGGGGTCATCAAGCTCGTCTCCTCGTCGCTCGAGCTGGCGCCGATGCTGCAGGGCGTCGTCGATCTCGCCACCGAGGCCACCGGCTGCCACGCCTGCTTCATCTATCTGCTCGAGGACGGCCGGCTCACCATCCGGGCGGCCTCGCCGGTGTTCGGCGAGGCCGTCGGCAACGTCCAGTTCTCCGTCCAGGAGGGGCTCACCGGTTGGGTCGCCCGCCACCGCCGCCCTGAGTTCATCCGCGATCAGGCGATGAAGGATCCGCGGATGAAGTACGTGCCGCTGCTGGAGGAGGAGCGGTTCCAGTCGATGGCGGCGGTGCCCATTCTCTCCCGGGCGGGGGAGACGATCGGCGTCATCGTGCTGCACACCCGCGCCCCGCACGAGTTCGCCGAGGACACGCTCAAGCTGCTGCTGCACATCGCCTCGCTCGTCTCGGGCGCGATCGAGAACGCCCAGCTGTATGACCGCGAGCGCCGCCGCGTCGATGCGTTGACCGGCCTGTCGGAGCTCGCCCAGCAGGTGGCGGCGGCGCCGGGCGCCGGCGAACTCGGCGCGGTGCTCGTGCGGGGGACGGCGGCGCTGCTGCACGCCGATGTGTGCCAGCTGCTGCGGCTGGAGTCAGACGGCGAGACCGTCGTGCCGCTGGCCTCCTTCCCCGAGACCCTGGCGGCGCCGGCGATGACCTCGGCCGCCGAGGTGATGCTGGCCGGGCTCGACACCCGTTCGCGGTCGTCGCGGCGGCCGGCGGCCCAGGCGCTGTGGCCCGACGAGCCCCTCGTGGACCTGCTGGTGACACCGCTGGCGGCCGGCGGGGAGCGCGTTGGGGTGCTGTGTCTCGGCGCCGCCGCCGCCGGCGCGTTCGGCGAGGAGGATGCCGAGCTGGCGCGCGCGGTCGCCCATCTCGCCGCCGTCGCCATCAAGCGCGCGGAGCTGGTCGAGGGCCTCACCAAGGCCAACACGATCAAGGATCTATTCGAGGCGCTCGCCGCGGGCGCCACCGCGTTCGCCGCCGCCAAGGCGGCCGAGGTCCGCTGTGACCTCACCAGCCCCTACCTGCTGCTGCGCGCCGAGCCCGCCGGCTCCCGTCAGCAGGCATTGGGTGAATGGCGGGTCGCGGCCGAAGCGCTCGCCCGCGGCCTGGCGGAACTGGCGCCGCGGTCGGCGATCGAGGCCGGCCCCGGTCCGGTGCGGGCGCTGCTGGCGTTCGGCTCCGGCCGGCGCTGCGCGATCGAGTCGCTGCTGCACGACGCGCGCGAGCTCGGCCAGAGCACCGGCGCGGTGATCGGCGTCAGCGAGCTGCGCGACACACCGGGCGATGCCGCCGGCGCCTACCGGGAGGCGCGTGACGCCGCCACCATCGCCGCGGCGCTGCTGCGCGACGGCGGCGCGATCGCCTACTCCCAGGTCGGCGCCTACCGCTACCTGGTGCAGATCGGCGCTGACGACGCTCCACGGGACCGGATGCGGGCCGCGGTGGACCTGCTGATCGAGTACGACCAGCGCCGTCGCACCGCGCTGCTCGACACGCTCGAGCGATACCTGTCCGAGCGGCGCAGCGTCATCGAGAGCGCCCGCGCGCTGTACATCCACCCGAACACGCTGCGCCAGCGCCTCGGCCGGATCGAGGAGCTGACCGGCCTGAGCCTCGACGAGGACGATCTCCTGTCACTGGAGCTGGCGATCAAGCTCGCACGACTCCACGGTCGCCCGGACGGCTGAGCCCGCAGGTCAGCCGCCCGGCCGCACCAGGATCACGGGCAGCCCGGCCTTCCGTCGCACTCGCTGCGGCTCCTGGGTCCAGATCATGTCGCCCAACCACCGGCTGCGGTCCGGATCGGCCGCCATCACGATCGCATCGCAGCCCTCGCTCGCGGCCTTGCCGACGATCCGCTTCGTCGCGTTTCGGGTTCCGAGCACGTGACCGTCGGCATCGATCCCCTTGCGGCGCAGCCGCTTGACCGCCGTGCGGACACTCGCGCGCTGCTCGTCCCACTCGCGCTTGGTCGGCAGCAGCCCCGGGTTGGGGAGCCCGAAGGACACCCCGTGCACGCGTGCGATCGACAGGACGTGGACGCTGGCGCCAGATCTCCGCGCAAGCTCGAGCGTGCGGGCGATCGCCGCTTCCGAGAACGGCCGGCCCTCCGAGGCGAGCAGGATTCGCTTCCAGGGCCCAGCCGCGTCGACCGTCTCGCCGTCCTGGCGCCGCCAGCCGCCCACGGCGCTCACGGGTCGCCACCCGTGACCGTGGCTGCGGTTGATTGCTCGGAGACCTGAGCTTCAGGCCGTCTGTCCTCGACCCTGGTGCGGTACCAGTACAGCGGCAGGTAGGTCAGCAGCGCGCCAAGCCCGATGAAGTAGTAGGGCAGCGTCGTCGTGCCGGCGGCGTTGCACGCGCAGCTGGCGTACACCGGCCCACCCCATACGTAGATGACCGCGTACAACGCCGCTATCCCGAGCGCCACGTACTTCATGAACTCGGGCAGTCGGAACGGCCGGCGGACGTTTGGGCGGTCCTTGCGCAGCAGGTAATAGCCGACCAGTACCGGCAGGAACGAGAACAGGTAGCCGACGTTGGAGAACGTGTAGATCTGCACCGCGCCGCCCATGAGCACGACGATCAGCGAGGCGGCCACGTTGAACGCAAACGCGTTCCCGGGGACGCCGTGGGAGTTGGTGCGCGTGAAGAACTTCGGGAAGTGGCCGTCGGTCGCCATCTGGTGCAGCGAGCGCGACGACCCGGTGATCGCGTTCAGCGCGGAGAGGATCAGCGCCAGGATCAGCATCCAGGCGATCAGCCACTTCAGCAGCGTCGAGCCTGCGCCGGTCCCGAACACCTTGGAGGTGAACTCGACGAAGATCGTCTTCGGGTCGACCAGTGCCGCGCTGCCGAGCGCGTGGACGCCGAGCACGATGATGAACGCGATCGGGATCATCATGTAGATGAACACGCCGTAGCCGCCCTCGAGGTTCATCGCGATCTTCGCGTCGCGGTCGGGGTCGCGGCACTCGCCGATGTAGCAGGCGGCGGCCTCCATCGCGATCACGTTCCAGGTCAGCAGGAAGCTGAACGCGACCGACAGCGTCACCCAGCCGTGGTGGTAGAAAGAATGAAAGAAGCCGGTGCCGTCAACGTGCTGGAAGTGGAACAACTGGCTGAAGTCGACCACCGACGGGTTGAAGATCCACGCGATCGCCAGGAACGTGAGCGGGATCATCGAGAGCATTGCGAGCACCGTCGCGAACACCGTCCCGAACCTCAGGCCGCGGTAGGCCGGGATGAACAGCGCCAGGATCCCGATCGCCGCGATCCCGAGCGTCCACCAGGCGATCGGCGTGCCCAGGAGCGAGATCCCGCTGCTCGTGTTGAGCTTGAACAGGTCGGCGATGTAGAACGACGCGAGGATCATGTTCAGCGGCGCGACCGGGAACCATCCGATCCAGTAGGCCCACGCGGTCAGACCGTTGATGTGCACGGCGAACCGCGGCCAGCGGTCCTTGTAGGCAACGTAGGCGTAGCTGGGCGAGCCGCCAGAGCGGTCGGGCATCATCCCCGCCAGCTCGGCGAGGAACAGGCACAGCAGGTAGCCGCTGACGGTGATCACCAGGATGATCGGGACGGATGCAGGGCCCCACGAGACAACCATCACTGGTGCGATCCCGGTCACCAGGATCGTGCCCGCGAGCCCGATCACGAACGCGCTCCACCAGTTGCCCGTCTTCGGCAGGCCGCTGCCCTCATAACTGAGTTCGTCGTGCTCTGCTGAAAAGTCCGCCATCAGCCCTCCGCGTTCGCTGATCGAGAGGGGGGCTACACTGCCACGTCGCGGGTGGTCCGCAAGGCGCAACGCGTACACAATTACGCTGTCGGACATGGACGACCTGGACACATTCCTTGCGGGGTGCGCGCCGTTCGACGGGATCGCGCCGGATCTGCTTGCCGAACTGGTGGCCGACGCTGCCGTCCGCAACCTCCAGGCCGGCGAGGTGGTGCTGGTCAAGGACGGGCTGCCGACCACCGGGCTGTGGGTCGTGGTGGCCGGTTCGATGGACATCGTCCACGACGGCGAGGTCATCCAGGTGCTCGAGCCGGGGGAGTGCTTTGGGCATCCGTCGCTGCTGACCGGGATGGCGCCGGCGTTCACGGTGCGAGCCCGAGAGCTGTCCCGCTGCGTGATGCTGGCGCCGCCGCAGGCGCGCCGGCTGCTCGCCACCGAGGCGGGCGTCGCGTACGTGGCGAGCTCGATGCGCGAGCGCCTGACGGGCGCTGGCCAGACCGTCCACGGCCTCCACGAGGTCGGCACGACTCCGGTGTCGGCGATCATGCGGCCGGCGACGTTCGCCCGGCCCGACGAGACGGTTCGCTCCGCCACGCGCAGGCTCGGCTCGGCCGGCATCGAGGCGCTGCTCGTCGAGCTGCCGGGCGGAAAGCTGGGGATCGTGACCGACGCCGAGGTCCGCGCGCGGGTCGGTGACGGAGCGATCGCCGCCGAGGCGCCGATCAGCGAGCTGGCGAGGTCGCCGGCGCCGACCGTGCCGGCCAGCCAGCTGGCGATCGAGGCGACCGTCGACATGGTCACCGCGGGTGTCGAGCACGTGGCGGTGCTCGACGGCGATCGGGTCTGCGGCCTGCTCTGCGCGGCCGACCTGCTCGGGCTGGAGGCGTCGAGCCCGATCGGCCTGCGCCACACGATCCTCGGAGCGGCTGACGGCGACACCCTGGAGCGAGCGGCGGCGCGTCTGCCGGGGCTGTTCCTGGCGTTGGCGCGGGCCGGCGTGTATGCGCGTGACCTGGGCCGCGTCCTGACTCTGGCCCACGATGCCGTCGTCACCCGTCTCGTCGAGTTCTCGATCTCGGCCAACGGGCCGGCACCGCTGCCGTGGGCGTGGCTGGATCTGGGCAGCGCCGCTCGGCGGGAGTTCACGCTCGCCTCCGATCAGGACAACGCGCTGGCCTACGGCGCTGTCCGCGACGACCCCGCCGGCACCGACGCGTACTTCGCTCGTCTCGGCGCCGATGTCAACGACGGACTGGAGCGCTGCGGGATCGGCATCGACAACAACGGGGTGATGGTTCGCGATCGTCGCTGGCGGATGTCCAAGCCGGATTGGCTGCGCACGTTCGACGAGTGCCTGACCGAGCCCGACGAGTCACATCTGGTGCGGGCGACCGTGGCGTTCGACTTCCGGCCCGCCGCGGGCGGCCTCGCCGTCGCCGCTGAGCTGACCGCTCGGATCCGGCTGGCGCGTGAGCATCCGCAGTTCATGCGGCTGATGGCGCGCTCCGCCGCGGGCGTTCCGGTGGCGTTGGGATTCCGGGGCCAATTCGCCACCGAGCGCGACGGCACGCTCGACGTCAAGCGCGGCGCGATCCTCCCGCTTGTCAACCTCGTCCGCTACCACGCGCTGGCGGCCAGAGTGACGATCTCGCCGACCCTTGACCGGATCGAGGCGGCGGCCGCCGCGGGCGGGCTTGAGCGCGCCGACGCCGACGCGCTGCGTGAGGCGTTCGAAGTGATCACCCGGATCCGGTTCGCGCACCACGGGCAGCTCATCTCGGCCGGGCGTCCCGCCGACAACCTCATCGATCCGGGCGCGCTGGCGCCGATCGCGCGGACGGATCTGCGCGAGGCGCTCCAAGCGGTCAAGCGGGCGCAGAAGCGGTTGCCGGCGTGACCGGCACCTCGGCGAGGCTGGCGATCATCGACGCCGCCAGCGTGTGGCGTTCACGCCGGCGCAGATCTCCGACCTGCTCGGCTCCCGCGACCAGCCGGCGAACGAGCGGCTGCGGCAGCTCGCGGTGCTCGAGCTCGAACTGGTGCAGCCAGATCCACGCGCGGGAGCAGTGCTTGGCGTGGTGGGGATGGCGAACGTGTCGCACGACCCGTGGCGATTGTGATATTCGCCACGGACTCTGACAACTCCGCGGTGTGGCGCCGAGCGCCACATCCACGGCCCAAAGTGTGCTCGCCCTCTCCATTGGAGCGCGTCATCGCACCTTCTACGCTGAACGACATGTGCGGTATTGCGGGGCTCTACACCAAAAACGACGCGCTGCGCTCACAGCTGGGGCTCCAGCTGGCGCGGATGCTCGGGCAGCTGTCGTTCCGCGGCCCTGACAGCGCTGGCGTCGCCTTCTACCGGGACCCGGCGCCGGACGGATGGTGCAAGCTGTCCCTGCATTCGGCCGCTGCCTCACCGGACTGGACGGGAGTGGGCGCCGAGCTTGCCGATGCGTTCGGCGATGCGTCCCTGACCGGCGTGCGGGCCACGCACGCGGTATTCGTCGTCGCTGCCGACGCCGACGCCGTCCAGGGCTGGCTCGCCGCGGTCCATCCGGAGCTGGCGCAGATGAGTGCCGGCGCCACGATCGAGATCTACAAGGAGGCCGGGGCGCCCGCCGATTTCGTGCGGCGGTTCGCACTGGATCAGATCGCCGGCAGCCACGCCCTCGGGCACACCCGGATGGCGACCGAGAGCCGGGTCACCACCGAGCACTCCCACCCGTTCTCCACCGGGCTTGATCTCTGTCTCGTGCACAACGGCTCGTTGTCGAACCACAACCGGCTGCGCCGCGCGCTGCGCCGTGAGGGGATCCGGATCCAGACCGACAACGACACCGAGGTGGCGGCGGGCTACCTCACCTGGCGGTTGCGTCAGGGCGCGACGCTGGAGCAGGCGCTGGAGGGCTGTCTGGACGACCTTGACGGCTTTTACACGTTCGCGGTCGGCACCGCCGACGGGTTCGCCGTGCTCCGGGACCCAATCGCCTGCAAGCCCGCGGTGATGGCGGAGACCGACGAGTGGGTGGCGATGGCCTCCGAGTACCGCGCCATCGCCGTCCTGCCCGGAGCCGAGCATGCGGTCACCTGGGAGCCCGAGCCGGGCCGGGTGTACAGCTGGGGCACCGCGCTGGTGGCGTGATGGCGACGCCGGAGGTTACGCCGGTTCCGGCGCTCGACTTCGACCTGCGCTCAGACAGCGTGCGGGAGCTCAACCGCCGCCTG
>DATCFW010000302.1:0-10695 GCA_036509295.1 Solirubrobacteraceae bacterium
TCACCATCGTCGACGTACAGCGACTCGGTGGCCAGCTCGCCGCCGCGCTTGTCCCACAGCTTGACCTCGAGGAAGTCCGACCGGTAGTTGTCGGGCGCCAGCAGCGTGAAGCGCTCGTCGATCAGCTCGCATTGATCGACGGCGAGGTCGGCCAGCTCGGCGGTGACGATCGCGCCGCCGGGGATCATCGGAACGCCCCAGACGAGGGTCATGTCGGCGGTGTTGCCCTGCTCCCCGCGCCACTGGCCGACGACGTCGTCGTTGAGATCGAGCTTCCAGTCGGGATTGGACTCGGCGGTCTCGGCGGTGAAGTCCACGCGCGTGTCGAACTCGCTCGGGCCGCCCGAGCCCTCGCGGAATGACACGAATCCGAACAGCTCATAGCCGGTCGTGGTCCGGGCGACGGCCGGCACATAGGTGCGGCCGGCGAACGACCGATCCGGGAACCACGCGATCTCGCCGGCCTCGCCGAGGTCCTCGCCCTCGGAGTCGATCTCGCGGCACGCCGACAGGAGGTGCTCGCGCAGCGTGTCGGACCAGCGCCCGTAGGGGAGGGTCTCCTGCGGCGGTTCGGCGGCGAAGCTGATCACGTATCGGTCGGTGGGAGGCATGCGCGGCCGGGAGCCTACAGGGGTCTGCCACCGGCCGGAGCCGCGGCGGCGGCGGCGCGCCGTCAGTAGGCGCCGCGGCGGGTGAGCACCGCCGGGATCGTCTTCAGCAGGATCGACAGATCGAGCAGGATCGACCAGCGCTCCAGGTACAGGAAGTCGAGGCGGACGAGATCGTCGAAGTCGAGCTCGGCGCGGCCCGACACCTGCCACAGCCCGGTGATGCCGGGCAAAACGAGGTATCGCTTCTTGTGCCAGTCCTCGAGGCGCTCGAAGTCGCGCATCGGCAGCGGGCGGGGTCCCACCAGCGACATCTCCCCGCGGACGACGTTGACCAGCTGGGGCAGCTCATCGAGGGAGAAGCGCCGCAATAGGCGGCCGGCACGCGTCAGTCGGGGGTCCTCGCGAATCTTGAACAGTGCGCCGGAGAGCTCGTTGAGCGGCTCCAGATCGTCCTGGATCTGATCGGCGTGCTCGCGCATCGTCCGGAACTTGAAGCAGCGGAACGGCCGGCCGCCGATGCCGGGACGGATCGACCGGTAGATGACCGGACCGCGCGAGCTGAGCTTGACCGCGATCGCGATGGCCAGCAGCACCGGTGACAGCAGGACCAGCGCAATCGTCGCCAGCAGGAGATCGAACGATCGCTTTGCCGCGAACTGGACGCCCTCGAACACCGGTGGGCGCAGCGTGAACAGCGGCACCGACTCGCCGGGCATGAACACGGCGCGATCGATGAGAATCTCCATCGTCGACGGGGCGACGTGAACGGTGACGCCGCGCTGATGGCAGCGATCGACCAGGTCCAGCGCTCGCTCCTGGGGGAAGTCCGGGTCGGCGATGATCACCTCGTCGATGCGCTCGGCGCTGAGCACCTCGGTCAGCTCCTCGAGCCGGCCGAGTGACCGCAGGCCGTTCTGCGGCCGCGGGGTCAGCGAGATGTAGCCGACCAGGTCCACCTGGGTGCGGGACCGCCCGCCGATCGCGTGAGCGACCGCCTCGATGTGCTTGCCCGAACCGACGAGCAGCGCGCGCCGATGGTATCCAGCCTGCTCGAGCAGCCACCCGGTGATCCGCGTGTAGAGCTCGCGCAAGGCGGTGATGTAGACCGTGCCGAAGAACAGGGCGCCGTAGAAGATGTAGTAGCTGTGGAAGTGGTTGCCGGTGGCCAGCGCGAACACGAGCGCGATCACCGTCGCCTGGAACAGCGCGGTGACGATCCGCGGCAGGCCGGGGCGGCGCGGCCGGTCGGCGTACAGGTCTACGCGAGCGAACATCAGCACCGTCAGCAGGTAGGCGAACGCCAGCGCCGCGCGGGTGTTGCCCCAGCTCGCGGCCACCGTGAACTCGCCCCGCAGCGCCAGCTTGACCGCGATGGCGGTCCAGATCGCCGCGCCCACCCCGACCAAGTCGATCGCCAGCAATGACGTCACCCGGGTGACTCTGCGCAACGTCTCCTTGCGCAGGAGGAACATCAACAGCGGCGGGCGCTTGCGCCGGACGTCGCGATCGGGCAGGGGCATCGGTACGACGTCGCGATGCCTGCCGTTGGCCGGACTGTGGATGGCCTCTTTATGCTCGATTGTCACGCTCAGCAGGGGCCTCTAACCCGATCCCCGCATGTCGTAACGGTATCTCGTCACCAAAGTTACGTGAAAGCCGGCGCCGGCGGTCCGGGTTTCGCTGCGCCCCGCCGGGCGCCCCGGCGGGCGTCCCGGCGGGCGGAGCGGTATCAGCGGGGCTCGCCGATCAGGGCGTCCGGGCCGGACTGCTCGATGGTGCGCCTCAGGCCGTCGCGCAGCTCGATTGCCGGCTTCCATTGCAGGACCTTCTGGGCGAGGGTGATGTCGGGCTGGCGCACCTGGGGATCGTCGGTCGGGAGCGCCTCGTAGAGGATCTCTGATCGCGAGCCGGTCACCTCGATCACCGCCTCGGCGAGCTCGAGCAGCGTGAACTCGTTGGGGTTACCGACGTTGACCGGGTTGTGGTACCCGGATTCCGAGAGCGCGATCATGCCGCGAATGAGATCGTCGACGTAGCAGAACGAGCGCGTCTGAGTACCGTCTCCGAACACGGTGATCGGGCGGTGCTGAAGGGCCTGGCGCAGGAACGTCGGGATCGCGCGCCCGTCGTGGGGGCGCATCCGTGGGCCGTAGGTGTTGAAGATGCGGATGATCGCCGTATCGACGCCCTGCTGGCGGTGATAGGCCATCACCAGCGCCTCGGCGTAGCGCTTGGCCTCGTCGTAGACGCCGCGCGGTCCGATCGGGTTGACGTGGCCCCAGTAGGTCTCGGGCTGCGGATGGACCTGGGGATCCCCGTAGACCTCACTGGTGGAGGCGGTGAGGAACCGTGCCCGGTGCTTCTTGGCCAGCCCGAGCGTGTGGTGGGTGCCATAGGAGCCGACCTTCAGGGTGTGCAGCGGCAGCCGCAGATAGTCGATCGGCGAGGCGGGCGAGGCGAGGTGGTAGACGAAGTCGATCGGCTCGTCGACGAAGTACGGCTCGATGATGTCGATGTTGCGGTGAACGAAGTTCGCGTCCCGGATGTGCTCGATGTTGGTCAGCGAGCCCGTTTCCAGGTTGTCGACGCAGATCACGCGGTGACCGCGGCGGAGAAGCTCTTCGCACAGATGTGATCCGAGGAACCCGGCGCCCCCGGTGACTAGGCAGGTTGGCATGGCGGCAAATCTAGCGGTGCGAGGTCAGCGAGGATCCGCGGGGGGCAGGGATCCGCTGACCCAACCCCCCTCCTCCTTCTTCCAGATCGGCGCCCGGGCCTTGATCTCGTCGATGATCTGGCGCGCGCCGGCGAACGCCGCGCCGCGGTGCGGCGCCGACACCGCGATCGCCACCGACGCCTCTGACAGCGCCACCACGCCGACCCGATGCTCGGCGGCGGCGGCGCACAGCCCGTGCGCCTCGATCGCGGCGGCGACGATCCGCTCCATCTGGCGCTCGGCCATCGCGACGTACGCCTCGTAGTCCAGCTCGGCCACCTGGCGGGTGACGCCGAGGAAGGTCACCACTGCCCCGGCCTGGGGATCGGTGACGCGGGCCACCAGCGGGTCGAGCGCCAGCGCATCGCTCGTTACGCGCACGTGGATGACGCTCACCGAGCCACCCGACACCGGCGGGATGAGCGCCAGCTCGTCTCCGGCCGCCAGGCTGTCGCCACCCTCGGCGTACTCCCGGTTGACCGCCATCACCACCGGCACGTCACGGATGACGTCCTGCATCTGCGCCAGCGCGTCGGCGACGCGCGCGTCGTCGGGCAACTCGAGCGCGAGGCGGTCGGTTCCGGCGCGCTCGCGCAGGCCGGCGAACAGTCGGATCGTGACGTGCATGGGCCCGAAGGCTACGCCTCTGTTAGGGCCATCGGCTCCGACCGCGCACCATCGCGGTCTTGACCTATGCTGGCGCCTGAGTTTCTGGGTGAGTTCGAACTAGGAGGAGCGCTATGCGTTCACGGAGGACATGGCTGTCTGCTGCCCTGCCGATGCTGTGCGCCGTCGCAGTCGTCGGGTGCGGGAGCAGTAGCTCGTCATCATCATCTGCTTCGGCAACCGCGACCAGCTCAGCGGCCGCCGCGACGAGCACCGCCACGTCGAGCGCCGCCGCGTCGAGCACGGCCGGTGCCGATGCCGCCGTCGTCACGCTCGTTCCGGCCGCGATCAAGTCCAAGGGCACGCTGACCGTCGCCGCCGACGCCAGCTACGCCCCCAACGAGTTCATCGGGCCCGACGGCAAGACCGTGGTCGGGATGGATGCTGATCTCAGCAAGGCGCTCGGCGCCCTGATGGGCCTGAAGGTCAACGTCGTCAACCAGACGTTCGACAGCATCATCCCCGGACTCGCGTCCGGGAAGTACGACCTGGGCGCCTCGTCGTTCACCGACACCAAGGAGCGCGAGAAGACGGTCGACTTCGTCGACTACTTCCAGGCCGGCACCTCGTTCTTCACCAAGGCGTCTGGCGGCACCGCGGTCAGCGGGCTGGCCGTCCTGTGCGGCAAGACGGTCTCGGTTGAGAAGGGGACCACCGAGCAGACCGATGCCACGGCGCAGGGCGCCAAGTGCAAGAAGGCCGGCAAGCCGGGCGTGACGGTGCTCGCGTTCCCGGACCAGAACGGGGCCAACCTGGCGCTGTCCAGCGGACGGGCGCAGCTGTCGATGGCCGACTCGCCGGTGGCCGCCTATCAGGTCAAGCAGTCCCACGGTCAGTTCAAGATCACCGGCCAGACGTACGGCACCGCGCCGTATGGGTTGGCTATCCCCAAGAAGAGCGGTCTCGCTCCGTCCGTCCTGGCGGCGGTCAAAGCGCTGATGGCCAACGGCAGCTACACGAAGATCCTTGACAAGTGGGGCGTCCAGGCGGGCGCGATCACCGATCCGAAGATCAACGGCGCGACGAGCTAGCAGTCGTCAAACTACCGCTCCGAGGTGAGCAGCTCAGAGCTTTCTGACGAGCGAACGGGACGGCCCGACGACATCGAGGCCGTCCCGGTTCGCCATCCCGGGCGCTGGATCGCCGCCATCCTCGTCGTCCTGATCGCGGCGTCGCTGGTTCGGTCGATCGTCGTCGACCCGAACTTCCAGTGGAGCGTCGTCGGGCACTACCTGTTCGACCCGCGGGTCCTGCGCGGCGTCCGGGTGACGATCGTGCTCACCGTGGTGTCGATGGTGGTCGGCGTCGTGCTCGGGGTTGTGCTGGCGATCATGCGCCGGTCGCCCAACCCGATCGTGTCGGGCGCCAGCTGGCTGTACATCTATGTCTTCCGCGGCACGCCCCTGCTCGTCCAGATCATCTTCTGGTACAGCATCGGGTCGCTGTACAAGACGATCGATCTGGGCATTCCGTTCGGTCCGTCGTTCGTGCACATCAACTCCAACAGCCTGATCACGGCTTTCGGGGCATCCGTCCTGGCCCTCGGTCTCAACGAGGGCGCCTACATGTCGGAGGTCGTGCGGGCCGGCTTCCTGTCGGTGGATGACGGCCAGGGCGAGGCGGCGTCGTCACTCGGCATGAGCCGTATGCAGGTGCTGCGGCTGATCGTGCTGCCGCAGGCGATGCGGGTCATCATCCCGCCGACGGGCAACGAGACGATCTCGATGCTGAAGAACACATCGCTGGTCAGCGTGATCGCGTATACCGAGCTCCTCTACTCGGTCCAGCAGATCTACAGCGTCAGCTTCCAGACGATTCCGCTGCTGATCGTGGCCAGCCTGTGGTACCTGGTGATGACGAGCGTGCTCTACGTCGGCCAGTTCTTCATCGAGCGCCGCTACGGCCGCGGGTTCTCCCGGGCCGAGCGGGCGACGATGCGGGCCCGCTGGCTCGGCACGCGCGGCAATCGAGGTGTCACGTGACCGGACCGATGGTCAAGGCCGAGGGTGTCCACAAGCGCTTCGGCCGCCTCGAGGTCCTCAAGGGCATCAACCTCGAGGTCGCCCGCGGTGATGTGATGTGCCTGCTCGGCCCCTCGGGCTCCGGGAAGTCGACGTTTTTGCGGTGCATCAACCACCTGGAGAAGATCAACTCGGGGCGGCTGTCGGTGGACGGCGAGCTCGTCGGCTACCGCGAGTCCGACGGCAAGCTCCATGAACTCCATGAACGCGACGTCGCCCGCAAGCGTGCCGAGATCGGCATGGTGTTCCAGAGCTTCAACCTGTTCCCCCACATGACGGCCCTGGAGAACGTGACCCTGGCGCCGACCCGTGTCGCCGGCGTGTCGCGTGCCGCCGCCCGTGAGCGCGCGGCGGGCCTGCTCACCCGGGTCGGCCTGGCCGACAAGCTGAGCACCTACCCGGTCGCGCTGTCCGGCGGCCAGCAGCAGCGCGTCGCGATCGCGCGTGCGCTGGCCATGCAACCGAAGCTGATGCTGTTCGACGAGCCGACGTCGGCACTGGACCCCGAGCTCGTCGGCGACGTGCTCGACGCCATGCGCCAGCTCGCCCGCGACGGGATGACGATGATCGTCGTCACCCACGAGATCGGCTTCGCCCGCGAGGTCGCCGACACGGTGGTGTTCATGGATGCGGGGGTCGTCGTCGAGTCCGGCCCGCCGGCGGACGTGCTCGGCAATCCGCAGCACGAGCGCACCCGCGCGTTTCTGGCCAACGTGCGCTGACCGAGCCGGCCCGGGTAACCTCCAAAGGCGATGGCCACCGCCGACGAGCACCGCACGATCGCCCCGATCGTCGGTCCCGACGACCCCCGGCACTTCACCGATTCCGGGATCGAGATCAACCCGCTCTACGACGAGCGCGATCTCCCTCAGGACCTCGGCCAGCGACTCGGCCAGCCCGGCGAGTACCCCTACACCCGTGGCGTGCACCGCGACATGTACCGCTCGCAGCTGTGGACGATGCGCCAGTACGCCGGCTACGCGAGCGCCAAGGAGTCCAACGAGCGCTACCGCTACCTGCTCAAGAACGGCTCGACGGGGCTGTCGATGGCGTTTGACCTGCCCACCCAGCTCGGTCTGGACTCCGACGACCCCCGCTGCCTGGGGGAAGTCGGTCGCACCGGCGTGGCGATCGACACGATCGACGACATGCGCACCGCGTTCGATCAGATCCCACTCGATCAGGTCTCGACGTCGATGACGATCAACGCCCCCGCCAGCGTCCTGCTGCTCCTCTACGAGCTCGTCGGTGAAGAGCAGGGCGTCGCCGCCGAGCAGCTCCGCGGGACGACCCAGAACGACATCCTCAAGGAGTACATCGCGCGCGGGAACTTCATCTACCCGCCCGAGGGGGCGATCCGCCTCACCACTGACCTGTTCGCCTACTGCAACGAGCGCGTCCCGAAGTGGAATACGGTCTCGATCAGCGGCTATCACTTCCGGGAGAAGGGCTGCTCCGCCGTGCAGGAGGTGGCGTTCACCCTCGCCAACGGGATCGCCTACGTGCAGGCCGCGCTCGACGCCGGCCTGGAGATCGACCGCTTCGCTCCCCGGCTCGCCTTCTTCTTCAACGGTCACAACAACGTGTTTCAGGAGGTGGCCAAGTTCCGGGCCGCCCGGCGAATGTGGGCGCACATCATGCGCGAGCGGTTCGGCGCCCAGGACGAGCGCTCGTGGCGGCTGCGCTTCCACACCCAGACCGGCGGCGTGACGCTCACCGCCCAGCAGCCTGAGAACAACATCGTCCGGGTCGCGCTCCAGGGCTTCGCCGCCGTGTGCGGTGGGACCCAATCGCTGCATACCAACGGCTTCGACGAGGCGCTGGCGCTGCCCACCGAGCGCGCCGCCAAGATCGCGCTGCGCACCCAGCAGATCATCGGCTACGAGTCGGGCGCCGCCGACACCGTGGACCCGTTCGCCGGCTCCTACTTCGTCGAGGCGCTCACCGACGAGATCGAGCTGCGCGTGCAGGAGCTGATCGACAAGGTCGACGAGCTCGGCGGGTCGGTGCAGGCCATCGATTTCATCAAGCACGAGATCGAGGAGTCGGCGTTCGGTTACCACGAGCGCTACCGCATCGAGCAGGACATCGTCGTCGGCGTCAACAAGTACGTGCAGGACACCGTCGAGGTGCCCGACACGCTGCGCGTCGATCCCGAGTCCGAGCGCGAGCAGGTCGTTCGGTTGGCGCAGTTCAAGGCCGGCCGCGATCAGGCGGTGGTCTCGGCGCGCCTGGAGGAGATCCGCGACTGCGCCCGCGGGACGGACAACATGCTCCCCGTCCTGCGCGCCGCGCTCAAGGACCGCTGCTCGATCGGCGAGGTGTGCGGTGCGATGCGCGACGTGTTCGGCGACTACAAGCCGAGCTTCTGAGAACGGTCTTCGTCTCCGCATGCTCGTCGCCGCCGTCGCCTTTTCGGATCTCATCCTGGCCATCCACATTCTCGGCGCCGTCATCGGCTTCGGGGTGGTGTTCGCGTTCCCGATGCTGTTCGGCCTGGCGGCGCGCACCGATCCGGGTGTGATCCCCTGGCTGCTGCGGGCTCGCCGGAGCGTCGGGCGCTACGTGGTCAACCCCGGGCTGCTCGTCGTCGTGCTCGCCGGCATCTACCTCGCCACCGACGAGCATCAGTGGAGCAAGTTCTACGTCGGCTGGGGCATCATCGCGGCGATCGCCATCGGCGCGATCGAGGGAGCGGTCATCGTCCGCCGCGCCGGGCCGCTGGCCACGCTGGCCGAGCGGGACCTGGCCGCCACGGCGGTGCCCGCCGGCGGCCGGCGCACCAGCGCCACCTGGAGTCCCGAGTACACCGCCGCGCGGCGACGCTTCTCCACCGCCGGCAACGGCATGGCGCTGATCGTGGTGGTGACCGTGTTCATCATGGCCACCCACGCCGGCCGCTGACCAGCGCCGGCGGGCGGCCCTGATGCCTTCAAGCTCCGTTGGACGGGCGCCGATCGATCAGGGTTTCGGTGCGGACGAGGAGCCGGCCAAGGACGGCCCGGGCGCAACGCCGGGATCGTCGTCTGCGGCCAGCGGGTGGTGGCAGGCAGCGCGCCGGCCCGGGGCGAGCGTGCGCAGGTCGGGCCCGTCGGTGCGGCAGCGCTCGTCGGCATAGGGGCAGCGGGGATGAAAGGCGCAGCCGTGCAGCGCGGTGGTGGTGCTCGGGACATCGCCTGAGAGCACGTCGGCGTCGTCGATCCGGGCGGCCGGGTCGGGGACCGGCACCGCCGCAAGCAGGCCCGATGAGTACGGGTGCAGCGGGCCGTCGAACAGGTTGTCGGCCGGCCCCTGCTCCACGATCCGCCCCAGGTACATGACCGCCACGTCGCGCGCGATGTGGCGAACCACGCCGAGGTCGTGAGCGATGAACACCAGCGTCAGCGACAGCTCGGACTGCAGGTCGGCGAGCAGGTTGAGGATCTGCGCCTGGACCGAGACGTCCAGCGCCGACACCGGCTCGTCGCAGATGACCAGTCGCGGCTGGGTGATCAGCGCCCGCGCCAGCCCGATTCGCTGGCGCTGGCCCCCGGAGAACTCGTGCGGGTAGCGGCGCGCGTGGTCGGCCGACAGGCCGACGCGCTCCAGCATCCCGGCCACGCGCCGTGTGCGCTCGGTGCCGCGGCAGAGATCGTGGATGTCCAGCGGCGCGGCGACGATCTCGCCGACGCGCCGCCGCGGGTTCAACGACGCGAACGGGTCCTGGAAGACCATCACCAGCTCCCGGCGGACGTCACGCAGCGCGCGGCGGCCGAGGCCGACCAGCTCGCGGCCGTCGAACCTGATCGAGCCCGTGTCGACAGGGTGAAGGCCGACGATGCACCGCGCGAGCGTCGACTTACCGCAGCCTGACTCGCCCACCAGCCCAAGCGTCGAGCCCTCCGGCACGGTCAGAGACACGTCGGTGACCGCGCGCACCGAGCGCCCGCCACGCAGTCCAAACGTCTTGCTGACGCCGCTGAGCTCCAGCAGCTCGCTCACGCGGCACCCCCGGCCGCGACGAGCCCATCACTGCGGTGACCGCTCACGGCGCGCCCCCGACCGTCAGCCCTGCGCCGGCGCCCGCAACGCCGCCCGACCGGCTGTCCATCTCCGTCGAGCGCCAGCACGCGTCGAGATGGTCGGCGTCGCCCCCTCGCTGCTCCAGCGCCGGCAACCGGGCGCAGACCGGCGCCGCGCGGACGCAGCGCGGGGCGAACGCGCAGCCCTCGTCGGGGAGGGCCATCGAGGGCGGCTGGCCCTCGATCGCCTGCAGACGCACGGCGCGCGGGCGATCGACGCGCGGCACCGCGGCCAGCAGTGCGCGGGTGTAGGGGTGGCGCGGCGCGGTGAACAGCCGCGCGCCCGGCGCCTGCTCCACGAGCCGCCCCGCGTACATGACCGCGACCCGGTCCGCGACCTGGGCGATCACGCCGAGGTCGTGGGTGATCAGGATCACGGCGGTGTGGTGCTCTGACCGCAGCCGGCGGATCAGCCGCAGGATCTGCGCCTGGATCGTGACGTCCAGCGCGGTCGTTGGCTCGTCGGCGATCAGCACCGCCGGACGGCAGGCGAGCGCCATGGCGATCATCACCCGCTGGCGCATGCCGCCGGAGAACTGGTGCGGGAAGTCTTGGACGCGCTCGGCCGGGTTGGGGATCCCGACCTCGCCGAGCAGCGCGATCGCCCGGTCGCGGGCCGC
>DATCFW010000303.1:0-6887 GCA_036509295.1 Solirubrobacteraceae bacterium
GCGCGACCGGCCGCGTGGCGGCGAGGTCGACAACCTGCAGGGAACCGGCGGCGCCGCCGCGGACCAGCGCCACCGTCCGCCCGTCGGGCGAGACGGCGGCGCCGATGATCGGGGAGCCGCCGGTCGGCGAGAACGTGGAGAGCAGCCGCCCATCCGGCGCGTACACCCGGGCGGCTCGCGACGTCACCGCCACCAGCCGGTCGCCGTCAGCGGACCACCCGACGCGCAGCACGCGGCCCGGCGGTGGCGCCGCGGTCCCGATCACTCGGCCGCCGGCGGCGTCGCGAACGATCAGCGCGCCGCGCTGCGTCACGTAGGCGAGCTGGTACGGATGCGCGGGCCGCCAGGCGGGGGCGATCGAGGCGATGCCGGTGGCGAGCACCGCGTTGCCCGTCCCGTCGCCGGCGACCACGTCGAGGTTTCGCCCCGAGCGATAGGCGATCCGGTACCCGCTCGGGGAGAACCACCTCGCATCGCGGGCAGCCGGTCCGGCCAGTCGCCACGCCACCGATCCGCTCGGCGTGACCGCGGCGAGTCCCCCGGCGGACCCGACGGCGACGTACCGGCCGTGGGGAGACCAGCTCGCGCGCGTCCACGGACCGAGGCGCCGCGCCGCGCCGCCGTGACTCACCGTCCAGGTCCCGCCGGCGCCGGACACCAGCAGCGTCCCCGGCGCCGGCAGGCTGAGCGCCGTCGCGGCGACGTGTGGCACCGACAGCGCCCGGGTGATTAGACGCCGGACCGACGCGCCGGCGGGAGACAGCGCGACGGCGGCGACGAGCACGGCCACGATCGGGGCGATGACCACCGTCGCCCGCGAGCGGCGCGGCGCCGGTGCGGCGCGCTCGCGATAAGCGCTACGGACGACGCTCCACGCCCGCTCCTGCGCGGCGGGCTCGTCAGGCGCGCGAAGCTCCTCCAGGGCGCGACGAACATTCATCGCTCCGGCTCCTCGAGGGCGGCCTTGAGCGTGTCCAGCCCGCGTCTCAGCCGTGAATTGACGGTGCCCCGGGGCAGGTCGAGGGCGCCGGCAATCTCCCCCGGCGTGTACTCGAGCACGTAGCGCAGCACGACGACGGCGCGGTGCTCGGGACTGAGCGACGCGAGCGCGGTCAACACCTCCTCGGAATACCGGCCGGGGGTGGACGCCGCCACGGCGACCAGCTCGGGCGCCGCGCGATCGCTCTCCCGGCGAGCGGCGCGCGCCCGGGTCCAGTCGATCGCGCGGTTGGCGACGATCGCTGCCAGCCACGGCGCGAACTGCCGGCGGCGATCGAAGCGGTCCAGCTGCCGGATCGCCCGGACGAACGCCTCCTGCGCGATGTCCTCGGCCGCGGCGTGATCGTGGACGATGAGGAACGCCGTCCGGTACGCCCGTGGCCAATGGCTCTGGAACAGCAGCTCGAGATCGGCCTCGGAGCCCGCCAGCGCGCCGCGGATGAGCGCTCGTTCGCCGCGGATCGCCGTCCGGCGCTGGCGCCGGAGCGGTCCGGTCGCCACGCGACGCTCGAGCGGACCCGTCAGCGTTTCAGCGGCAGGGGACATTGACCACGCCCATCGTCCCTGGTACGTGCCCCGGGTGGCAAGAGGTCCCTGAGCGCGGAGGCGGATCTTGGCGCGGTCGGGGCGCGTAGGCCAAGCGGGCCCGCTCCGCCGGCGGTCTACGCTGTCGGGGCATGCTGCCGACGGCCCACCTCGTCGCCTTCCTGCTCACGGTCTACGTGCTCATCCTCGTCCCGGGACCGAGTGTGCTGTTCGTGGTCAGCCGGGGCGTGGCGCTCGGCCGCCGCGCGGCGCTGGCCACGGTCATCGGCAACACCACCGGCCTGCTGTTCCAGCTCACCCTCGTCGTCGTGGGACTGGGGTCGATCCTGGCCAGCTCGGAGACCGTCTACACCGTACTCAAGGTGATCGGCGGCGCCTACCTGGTGATCCTCGGCCTGCGCAGCATCCGGGATCGCAAGCAGCTGGCGGTGGCGCTCGCGCCCGACGCGGTGGCTCCGCGGGGTCTGCGCACGATCATCCGCGAGGGATTCCTCGTCGGCGCTACCAACCCCAAGGGGCTGATCATCTTCACCGCGGTGCTGCCCGATTTCATCGACCGGTCCGCCGGGCACCAGACGCTCCAGCTGGCGACGATGGGCCTCATCTGCGCGGCGATCGCCGTCCTGTCTGACGGCAGCTGGGCGATCGCCTCCGGGACGGCGCGCGCGTGGCTCGGTCGCTCGCCGCGGCGGCTGGAGCGGATGAGCGCGGGCGGCGGCGTGACGCTGATCGCGCTCGGCGTGGGGCTGGCGCTGACCGGCCGCCGGCGCTGACGCTCCCGTCCAAGCGTCCCCACCGCCCCGCGCTAGGCGATCCGTCCGTAATCCGCCGGGTCCCACGCGAGCAGCGCCAGGATCTGGGCCACGCCGCCAAGGTCGAGCAGCGTGGTGGCTCGGCTCGACAGCTCCGGATGGTCCGCGTAGCCCCGCATCGCGGCGAGGATCTCGGAGCGCAGTGCATCGTCGCCGGTGGCGTCCCAGAGCAGCAGCAGATTGCGGAAGAAGATCGCGTTGAACGCCGGCGGTTGAGCCGCCAGGCGATCACCGGCGTAGTAGCTGAGCGCCCGCCGGGCGATCGCTTCGGCGCGGCCGATGTATACGGCGCGCTCGCCGCCGGTCGCGCCCCGGCCGAGCAGCACGTTGGCACCGATCATGCTGCCTTGGTTGTAGCTCCATCGGGTCCGGTCAAGGGTGCCGTCACCCCGCCACTTGTCCCAGAACAGCCCGCCGCCCGGCGCTCCGGCGGCCGCGCCCTCGTCGAGCGCGGTGCCGACCCACTCGTACATCTCGCGGGCCCCGATCAGCGCGCCGGCCGCGGGCGGTCGTCCCATCAGCTGCGCCAGGTGGAGCCCGAGCTGGGCGTTGGGCCCGGTCGAGACGGTATTGCGATCGTGGTTGCTCAGGCCCACGCCCACGCCCTGCTCCACCCAGAACACGCCCCCCGGCTGCGGTACATCCGGACGGTCGTCCCAGCCGCTGACGGCGAACCCGAACAGCTCCTCGGCACGCCGGAGATAACCGGAGCCGGGGCGCAGCCGCTCGAGCTGGATGAGCGCCAATCCGACCCAGGCGTTGTCGTCGTAGTAGCGGTCACCCCCCCGGCGGCTCCCGATCACGTCCGAGGCGTATCCCGGGGACCGCGCGGCGGGATCCCAGTAGCGCGCGAGTGCCTCGAGCCGCCCGGCGACCTCGGCGTCGGCGTCGAACTCCGGCGTCAGCTCGGGCGGGACGCCGGCCAGGTCGAGCGTGGCGACGAACGCCCTGATGAACGGCCACAGGTGCGCGGCGGAGCCCAACCGGCCGAGCAGTCCGTCACGGCGGTACACGCCGTCGGGGCAGTGAAACCGAGCCTGCATGACCGCGTGGGCCCGCACCGCGCGCGCGGCGTCGGCGCCCAGGTCACCGGAGTCGGCCACCGGTCAAGCTAAGCACGCAAGCCTGATCAGCCGGCGCACGTTGATTGATCGGCCCGCCAATGGGCTGGGGCGCAATCAAAACTGTTTGCCGGGACCGCGCCGAGGTACCGGAACGTCTCGGGAGCCTTCGTGATGCGGGCGGACAAGCGTGCGACGAGGCGGTGAGAGCCTGTCGCAGCACACGACTTGTTCGCTCGCGTTACGTCGCCGGGGCCAGCTGGGCTCGGCGGTGCCGGGTGGCGGCGAGCCGGGGCCGGGCGGGGCACGAGAGGGCCGGGCGGCGGCCGGGGTCAGCCGACGGCGATGAGATCCACGACGAACACGAGCGTCTCGTCGGGGCCGATCACGCGGCCCGCGCCGCGCTTGCCGTAGGCCAGCATCGGCGGGATGGTGATCCGGCGACGGCCCCCGACCTGCATCCCCTGCACCCCCTGGTCCCAGCCCGCGATCACCTGACCCTTGCCGAGCGTGAACTTGAAGGTCGAGCCTCGATCCCAGGACGCGTCGAACTGCTGGCCGCTCCGCCAGGACACGCCGACGTAGTGGACCTCGACGACCTTCCCCGAGACGGCCTCGTCGCCGTCCCCGATCTCGATGTCATCGAGTTCGAGCTCATACGACGGCGGCTCGTCGGACGCGACGGTGACGTCGGGCTTCTCGGCGGCGGCCATCGGGCCACCGTACACCACCGGAACGCCGCGGAGCCTGTCAGCGGAAGGCGTTGAGACCGGTCAGCGCGCCGCCGACGACAAGCGCATGCACGTCGGCGGTGCCCTCGTAGGTGACCACCGACTCGAGGTTGTTCATGTGACGGATGACGGGGTACTCGAGCGTGATGCCGTTGGCGCCGAGCACTTGGCGCGCGGCGCGTGCCACGTCGAGCGCGGCGTTGACGTTGCCGAGCTTGCCCATGCTCACGTGCTCGGGGCGCAGCCGACCCTGATCCTTCATCCGCCCCAGGTGCAGCGCCAGCAGTGCGCCGCGGTTGACCTCGAGCGCCATCATGGCCAGCTTCTGCTGCTGGAGCTGGGTGCCCGCGATCGGCTTGCCGAACACGATGCGCTCCTTGCTGTACTCCAGCGCGGCTTCGAAGCACGCCCGCGCGGCCCCGATCGCGCCCCACACGATCCCGTAGCGGGCCTCGTTCAGGCACGACAGCGGTCCGCGCAGCGAGGTCGCCTCCGGCAGCATCGCTGCCGCCGGCAGGCGGACGTCGTCGAGCAGCAGCTCCGACGTCACCGACGCGCGCAGCGACATCTTGCGATGGATGTCCTGGGTGGTGAAGCCCTTGGTTCCGCGCGGCACCAGGAAGCCGCGGACGCCGTCATCGGTCCGGGCCCACACGACCGCGACCTCGGACACCGAGCCGTTGGTGATCCACATCTTCTGCCCGTGCAGCACCCAGTCATCGCCGTCGCGCCGCGCCCGCGTGCGCATCGCGCCCGGGTCCGAGCCGGCGTCGGGCTCGGTGAGGCCGAAGCAGCCGAGCGCCTCGCCGGCGGCCATCCGCGGCAGCCACTCGAGCTTCTGCTCCTCCGATCCCCAGCGGTGGATCGCGAACATCGCCAACGACCCCTGAACCGAGACGAGGCTGCGCAGCCCGCTGTCCCCGGCTTCGAGCTCCAGGCAGGCCAGCCCGTAGGCGGTCGCGGTCGCCCCGGCACACCCGTAGCCGTCCAGGTGCATCCCGAGCACCCCGATCTTCCCCAGGGCGGGCGCGAGCTCGAGCGGGATCCGCGCCTCCTCGAACCAGTCGCCGACGTTCGGCAGCACCTGATCGCGGACGAACGCCCGCACGGTGTCCCGGATCATCAACTCCTCGTCGTCGAGCAGATCGTCGATGCCCAGGAAGTCCAACGGGCGGATCTCGCGAGGGGTCGTGGCGGTCATCGGGGATGCTCCTTCGGTGGGGGACTCGCGCGGCGACGAGCGCGTGGCGGCCCCACGACGGAGGCCGCATAGCATCATCCAAGCAGACGGTGGCCAGGAAGGAAACCGCGCCGCCGACGTCTTTGTGCGCGGTGGAGCCCAATGGCGCCCCGACCGTGATCCCGGGTTGTCCCGGCGAGACAACGAACACACCAAAGGAGACTCATGTCCAAGCATCCCGCCCTACTGCTCAGCCTCGTGGCCGTCGCGCTGGGGGTCGCCGCGTGCGGCGGGTCGAGCGGCACCTCCTCCAGTGCGGCCAGCGCCGGCACGGGTGCCTCGTCGAGCGCGAGCGCCGCCGCGGGGACATCGTCGGGCGCCGGGACCGGCACGTCCTCGAGCGCGAAGACCGCCACGAGCTCGTCGGCGGCGGCGGGCGCGAGCGGCGCATCGAGCCATCTCACGCTGATGGCGATGGCCAACGGGCAGCTGATGTTCGACAAGAAGTCCCTGGCCGCCGCGGCCGGCACGGTGACGATCGCGTTCACCAACCAGTCGCCCGAGCAGCACAACCTCACGATCCAGAAGGGCACCGACGGCGCCGTCGTGGGGGCCACCCCGACGTTCGACGGCGGCACGAAGACCCTCACCGTGAAGTTGACGGCTGGGACCTACACGTTCTACTGCAGCGTGCCGGGACACCGCATGGCCGGGATGCAGGGAACCCTCACCGTGAGCTGACGGCGACCAGCGCGACGACGGCCGGCCTTACAGCAACCGGCGGCCGGCGTTACGGCAGCCGGAGGGCGGTGCCGGGGAAGATCAGGTTCGGATCCCCGGTCCCGATCCGGCGAGCATTGAGAGCCCAGATCGCCGCGACCTTGTGCTCCACCGTCGCGTTGCTCGCGCTGGGCCCGACGAGGCGGCGGGCGATCGCCCACAGCGAGTCGCCGGCGCGGACGGTCATCGCGCCCGCGCGTGACCCGGCGGAAGCGCCGCTGCGATGGCCGGTCACCGGCGCCGGGCGACGGGCCAGCGGGCCGCCGCGATCGACCAGCTCGACGACCCGGACGCGCTGGCCGCGGGTCCCGAGCACGATCGCCGAGTAGGAGACACCGGCCGACAGGTGCACGTGCGGCGCCGACACGAGCGCTGCGCTGTCGCCGGGGCGCATCGCGCCGAGGCTGTGCGTGCCAGCCGGCAGCTTCACATACGGCGTGGCCTGCCGGTAGGCAAGGCTCTTCACCGCCTCCCGCCCGTCCACCATCAGCTCCGGGCTGCCGAGCTCGGGGGCGCCGTGGATCAGCCGGACCAGCGCCGTTCCGGCGTGGCCCGCCTGCGCCTGGTAGATGCCGAGGACGACCTTGCTCCCCCGCTCCAGGACGACGATGTCGAAGGCCCCATCGCCGACGGTGCTCGTGCCCTGGGCGAGCGTCTTGCCGGCGCCGGTCACCGTCCAGGCGAACGACCCGGACCGGATGCTGTGCCACCGGGTGGACTGGGCGAATCCGATCGAGCCGACGGCGTGACCGTCGACAGCGACGGTCGCGGTCCCCAC
>DATCFW010000304.1:0-12397 GCA_036509295.1 Solirubrobacteraceae bacterium
CGCCGTGGTGGCGCCGATGAACGACGCCGCCCCGGTCGCCAGCAGCACCCTGACGGTGCGCGCGGGGCTCGTGGAGCCGAGGCTCGTGCCCTGGTAGTAGTGGGCCAGGATTGCCTGGTATGAGGCGCCGTGCAGGGCGTACCCCTCGGCGCCGTACTGGCTCATGCCGATCCCATGCCCCTGGCCGCCGCCACGGATGGAGAAGGTCGTGGCCGCCCGCGCGGCGGCGGTCACGCCGAGGACGAGGACCGCCGCCGTGAGGACCGCGCGGAACGTGCGCAGCGTCCACGGGCGACGGTGCCGGCCGTGGAGGGTTCGCAGCAAAGCGGTGAGATAGGGTGGCGGGGTGAGCGAGCGCAAGGCGTCAGATGTGTTCGTCGAGTGCTTGGAGGCTGAGGGCGTTCAGTACGTGTTCGGGATTCCGGGCGAGGAGACGCTCGACCTCAACGAATCGCTGGCGGATTCGACGATCCAATTCATCCCCGTCCGCCACGAGCAGGGCGGCGCGTACATGGCCGACGCGTACGGGCGGCTGACCGGCCGCGCCGGCGTGTGCCTCGGCACTCTGGGACCGGGAGCGACGAACCTCGTGACCGCCGTCGCGGACGCATTCCTCGATCGAGCGCCGTTGGTGGCGCTGACGGGACAGTCGGATCTAGAGCGGATGCACAAGGAGTCACACCAGTACATCGACCTCATCGGCATCCTCCGGCCGGTGGTTAAGTGGAATGCACGGGTGTCGAGTCCTGAGATCGTTCCGGAGGTCGTGCGCAAGGCATTCAAGGTCGCCGAGTCCGAGAAGCCCGGCTCGACCCACCTCGAGCTCCCCGAGGACGTGATGATGCGCCCGCTCGACGCCGGTGGACGGGGTCCGCTTCCCCGCCACGCACCCGTCCAGCCCGAGCCGGGCATGAAGGAGCTGCAGCGGGCCACCGAGGTGATCATGGCCGCCGAGAACCCGATCATCCTGGCCGGGAACGGCGCCATTCGCACCCATGCCAGCCGGGCGCTGCGAGCGTTCGTGCATACGACCGGCATCCCGGTGGCCGAGACGTTCATGGCCAAGGGCCTGATCGACTACGAGGATCCCCACGCGCTCGGCACCGTGGGGCTGCAGTCCCGCGACTACGCGCTCGCCGGCTTCGACGACGCCGATGTCGTGATCTCCGTCGGCTATGACCTGGTCGAGCACGCCCCCGAGCACTGGAATCCCAACGCCGACAAGAAGATCGTCATGATCGACACGGTCGCCGCCGAGATCGACGAGTTCTTCATGCCCGACGTGGAGCTGATCGGGGACATCGCCCATGTGCTCGCCCGCCTGGCCGCCGGCTGTAGCCGCAAGCAGACGACGCCGCCCGAGACCGATCGTCTGCGCCAGCTCGTGTTCGGCGAGCTCGCCAACGGCGCCGACGACGCCCACTTCCCGATGCGTCCCCCGCGCGTCCTGTCCGATATCCGGCGCGCGCTGGGTCGCAACGACCTGCTCGTCTCCGACGTCGGGCTGCACAAGCTGTGGATCGGACGGATATTCCCGGCACACGAGCCCGGCACCGTGTTGATCGCCAACGGCCTGGCCGGGATGGGATTCGCCCTGCCCACGGGGATCGCCGCCAAGCTGGTCGATCCGAGCCGCCACGTGGTCACGGTCAGCGGCGACGGTGGCTTTCTCATGAACTGCCAGGAGCTGGAGACCGCGGTTCGCCTCAAGACCCCGGTCGTCAACGTCATCTGGGAGAACGGGCAGTTCGGCTCGATCGTCTGGAAGCAGGACAAGAAGTTCGGCCGCCACTTCGGCGTGGACTTCGGCCCCACGGACTTCGTCAAGTTGGCCGAGGCGTTCGGCGCGGCGGCCTGGCGATGCGCCACCGCCGAGGAGTTCTCACAGCGGTTGGGGCACGCGCTGACGCTCGATGTCCCGTCGGTGATCGTCGTGCCGATCGACTACTCGATCGACGTGGCCATCTCGCGCGAGCTGGGCGTCGAGACCGTCGCCACCTGAGCGGACCGGCGACTGAGCGCACCGCGGGCGGGCGCCTCCTCGGCGGCCCACCCGGCCGCCGGACCGGGTGGGCACACCAGGAGCGATGTACCTCAGACAGCCGGTGCGACCCCAGTCGGCACCGAGAGTCCGGAAGGCCGGAATCCCACCACGTGTGCGGGAGACACGAGGGCTGCCGGCCAGCCGCGCTATTCAATCAACGTGTTTCGTCTTGCGCCATGGAACCGAGGAATCTCGCAACGAATCGCATCGATTTCACGTTTTGCGCCCGAAGACCGCCGCCGATCGCTCGTTTCTGCCCCAACGGCTCAACCGACCCCCCAGTGGTCGGGTGAGCGCGCGGGAGCATCTACCTCCGGTGATTCAGCGCCGGCTCCAGCCGTCCCGGTAACCGGCCAGCTCGGACACGAGCTTGACGCCGTCTGGCGCTCCCAGACCGGTGGCCAGGTCGTACCCAGGGACCGCGCTGAAACCGGCAACGGTGAACGGCCCGTCGAACTGTCCGCCCGTGTTGTTGCCACTCACGGTGGTGTTGCCCGCGGTGACGTCGACCAGGCCCGGTCTCGACCGGTCGCCGAGGGCGTAGAGCGTCGGGTTGAGCAGTCCCAGGTCGCGGTGAGCGGCCTGGTCGGCGATCGCGACGACGCCGGCGAACTCCGGGCTGGCCTCGCTGGTGCCGCCGATGACGTAGTAGCCAGGTGCGGTGATCGTCTGCGGGGGGCTGGAGAAGCTCATGTACACGTTGGCTCCGCCGTCGACCGCGGCACTGAGGCTGACATCGGGCGTTCCGCGACGATCGCCGACGACCGCTCGGACGCCATCCTGGTAGAACGGCCGGCCGAAGTCGGCCGAGACACCCCCGCCGCCGGCGGCGGGGGACCCGAAGAGCGGCGTGTCGTTCCAGACGTTGTCCGGCGCCGTCTCGTTGCCGTTGGCGTCCAGATGGAGCTGCAGCCCTCCGACCGAGGTCACGAGCGGGTCAGACGAGGGCCAGCTGTTGACGCGGAATGGGTAGTAGTCCACCCCGTCCGAGGCCTGGTCAGTCGGACCGCCGTCTCCGGAGGAGCCCACCACGGTCACGCGATGCAGCAGTGCGTTGAAGTACGCCCCACGCAGCGCGTAGAGCGACCGCGGATTCGGGAAGGTCTCCTCGGTCGCGCCGAAGCTCTGGCTGATCACGTCACCGAGATGGTGGCCGATCACGTAGTTCTCGGCCTGGACGATCTGGGGCAGGCCGGTGACGCCCTCGGTCTCCGCCACCGGGGTCTCGACGAGCAGGATGTTGGCGCCCGGCGCGATGGCGTGCGAGTACTCGACGTCGAGCGAGGTCTCGATCGCCCACCCGCCCATGGTGCCGTCGGTCGGGTCGTAGGGCGGGACCTGGCCGGCCGGCTGGATGATCTTGAACGACGGCGGAGCCGGCAGCCCGTTGTCCGAATCGAACGTCGCGAGGTCCTGCTGGATCGTCGGCGAACCGAACGAGTCGACAATCACGATCGTCTTGCCGGCGCCGTCGAGGCCAGCGTGATACAGCGGGTTCAGGTTATAAGCCTGCTGAAACTGGGCCGGGTTGTAACAGGCGATTCCAATCGCCGTCTCGCATTGGGCCGTCGTCGGTGGCTGGGCGAAGCGATGGCTGAGGAGGATGTGATCCGGCGCAGCGGACGCGGCTCCAGCCGCGACCGCCGACGCCCCGATGGCTCCGGCAAGAGCCAGAAGACTGCGAATGCGCACAGGCAAACCCCTTGTGGCGGTGGACAAAGCGCGAGCATTCAATCTCATGGCCCGTTCCGATGGCCACAGGGGCGCCGGATCATGCAACGAATCGCCGTCGCCCGGCGATTTACGTCAGATTCACGGCCGGATCAGGTGTTCCCGCGGGCCATCGCCCGCAGGTCCATCGCCTTGTTGTAGGTCTCCTCGTCAACGCCCTTCTCGTAGGCGACCTCGCGGAGCAGCCGGCCCGAGCCGGCGGCCTCCTTGACGATCTCGGCCGCCTGGTCGTAGCCGATGTAGGGGTTGAGCGCGGTGGCCGCCGCCAGCGTCGACTCGGCGGAACGGTGGCAGCCATCCTCATTGGCCCGGATGCCGTCAACGCACTTCTCGGCGAAGATGCGCGTTGTCGTGGACAGCAGGCGGATGGACTCGAGCAGGTTACGGGCGATCAGGGGCACGCGAACGTTGAGCTCGAAGTTCCCCTGGAGGCCGCCGATGGTGATGGCGGCGTCGTTGCCGATCACCTGGGCGCAGACCTGGAGGACGACTTCGGGGATCACCGGGTTGACCTTCCCCGGCATGATCGAGGACCCCTTCTGCAGCTCGGGCAGGAGCAGCTCGCCGATGCCGGCGCGCGGGCCGGACCCCAGCCAGGCCAGGTCATTGGCGATCTTGGTCAACGAGACGGCGATCACCTTGAGCACGCCGGACAGCTCGACGAGCGCGTCGCGGTTGCCCTGGGCCTCGAACGGATCCTCGGGGGCCCGGATCTCCAGCCCGGTCGCCCCGGTCAGATGGGCGCGCGCGCGCGTCGCGAACTCCTTGTGCGTGTTGAGTCCGGTTCCGGTGGCGGTGCCGCCCAGGGGGATCTGGGCCACCTGGGGCAGCGTGTTGCGCAGCCGCCGGCTCGCCAGGCGGACCTGGGCGGCGTAGCCGGAGAACTCCTGGCCGAGGGTGACGGGCACGGCGTCCATCAGATGAGTGCGGCCGGCCTTGACGATGTCCGCGAAGGCGTCGGCCTTGGCCTGGAAGGACGCCTCCAGCGCCTCGAGCGCGGGCAGCAGGTCGTGGGTGGTCCGGTCGAGCGCGGCGAGGTGAACCGCCGACGGGAACACGTCGTTGGACGACTGGCCCATGTTGACGTGATCGTTGGGATGGGCGCCCTCGCCCGCGAGCGTGGCGATCACCTCGTTGGCGTTCATGTTCGTCGAGGTTCCCGACCCGGTCTGGAACACGTCGATCGGGAACTGATCGTCGAACTCCCCGGCCGCAACCCGGTCGGCGGCGGCGGCGATGCGCTCGGCGTGGCCCGCGTCGAGCAGACCCAGCTCGGCGTTGACCCTCGCGGCGGCGCCCTTGATCTGGGCGAGCCAGCGGATCACCGAGACGGGGACGGTCTCACCGGAGACCGGGAAGTTGGCGACGGCCTTGGTCGTCTCGCCGCCCCAAAGCTGGTCTCTCTCCTGCAGGCTCATTGGCTTCCTTTCACATTTTTCGTGGTCCGGTGCTCAAAACGCTAGCGCTCGTCGCTCAGCGCCCGGCGGGACCGGTGATCCCGGCCGCACCCGCGGTCAGCCGCAGAACGCGATCAGCTCGCGAGCCACCGCCACCGGATCGTCGTAAGCGATGAGGAAGCCCGCGCCCGCCAGGGTGCGCAGCTGCGCGCTGGGCAGCAGGTCAAGCGCCTCGCTGGCGGCGGCGAGGGGATGGGCGACGTCCTCGTCGGCCCACAGGAGCAGGACCGGCATCTCCATCCGGGGATAGGCGTCGAGCAGCTGGTTCTGCGCCTTCACCGGCCACCGGCGCGCGAACTTCGCCCACGAGCGCGCGCGGTTGCCGTTTCCGCCGACGTCGGCGAAGGCGTGGCGGATGAGGTCCCGCGTCGCCGGGTTGCGCTGCACCGAGAGACGCTCTCCGACGGCCGGACGGAACACCACCTTGGCGCCGTGGGACATGACCCGGTCAAGGCCCGGCAGCGCCGCCACCCGGCAGGCCGTCCGCCAGGCGGCGCGCTTGGCGCCGAACTCGTCGCGACGGTGCAGGCGATTCGGCATCAGCACCAGCCGCGCCGGCTCCAGCCGGCCGCTGCTGATCGCCAGCAGCGCCAGCTCGGCGCCGATGTCGTGGCCGGCGAGGATGAAACGCGGGACCCCTACGGAGCCCGCCCCCGCCACCTCACGGCAGAACCCGGCGATGACGTCGGCGAACCAGTCGGGCGAGTACGGATGCCGGGGACGATCCTCGGAATCGCCGTGAAGCGGGAGGTCCGGGAGGACCACCCGGAAGCGGGCGGACAGCGGCGCCACGATCGGCTCCCACTCGCGGTGCGACAGGCCGAGGGAGTGCAGGAGCACGAGCGCGGGGCCGGTTCCGGCCTCCCGATACGCGATGCGGGCTCCGTCCTGATGGTGGTAGAGGCGTAGGCGCACAGACTGGATCGTCGCACCCGCCATCGTCCACTCGTCCAGTCCTGGTCGGGATTGGGCATCAATGGGTAGCCTTCACCCATCGGTTCCGCTCGGGCGCATCTCCGGGTACGGTGCCGAGGCCACATCCTATGATTTGCCGAGAAAAGGTTGTGCAATTGCTGTACTTGTCTCACCAAGGTTTCGCAAATAGCGCTGAAATGGGCTCATGAGACACATTCAGGGAAGCCCGCTGGGCCTGTCGACTTCTCAGGCAGCTCAGGCACTTGGCGTCTCGCTGGGGACAATCCGACGCTGGTCGGACATGGGTTATCTGCAGTCGTACCGCACCCCGGGAGGGCAGCGGCGCTTCAGCCAGGACCAGATCGACAGGTTCGTCGGTTCGCTGGAGCAGCAGAGCACCTCAGATCCCCTGCTTGACCGCCACGTGGGCTGAGCCGCTCACCAGAGCCGATCAAGCCGTACCACAGGCCAGGCGCGCACCGCCTCGGGAGTCGAGACGACGTGGCCGCGGATTCGTCACTTTGATGACACCGCGAGCCACCGGAATCGCTGACGCTCGCTGCCGCGTGAAGGCCCGAACGGCCGCTGCCCCGCTGCCGCGTGAAAGCGCGCACAGCCGCGGCGGCGTGAACGCGCGGACGGGCGCGCCGGCATCAACCGCGCCCGCGCGACCCGGTTCCGATCAGCCGCCGGCCCCGGCCTGGTTCAGGCGCCGCTCCATGTCCAACTCGACGTCGAAGTCGGCCATGTCCGCGTGGCGGTACTCGACGCCCTCGCCGCTGAGCAGGCCGGCCAGCACCTCCACGTAGCGGGAGTCCACCTGCGTGCCGGCAACCCGCCGCAGTTCGGTGAGGGCCTCGAACGAGCTCATCCGCGTGCGGTAGGTGTCCGACGCCGTGAGCGTGTCGTAGACCTCCGCCACCGAGATGATCTTCGCGATCTCAGGGATCTCTGTCTCGGATAGACCAGACGGGTATCCGCGTCCGTCGATCCGCTCGTGATGGGCCAGGACGATCTCAGCCACGGGGCCGTACATCCCGAGATCGCGCAGCATGTCCGCGCCCAGCTCCGGATGGCGCTGGATCGCCATCCAGTCCTCCTCGGTCAGCGTCCGTCCCCGCTCCGCCACCCGGTCTGAGAGGGCAAAGCGCCCGATGTCGTGCAGCAGCCCCGCCGTGTGGGCCAGCTCGCATTCGGCATCGCTCATTCCCACCTCCCGGGCGATATCCCGGGCAAAGCGAGCCACCGCCGCCGAGTGGCGGGCGACGCGCTCGTCGCGGGTGTCAAGCGAACGCATGAGGCCGGCCAGCACGCCCCACGAGAGCGAGACGTACTGCGCCGCGCGGTTGCGCGACTGCGCCAGCAGATACGTCATGTACGAGAACGCAAAAACGGCCGCGAGTGCGAACGCGACGCCGCCATTGCCCAGCTTGAACTTGATGCTCACGCCCGCCACGGCGACGAGGATGCTCAGGCCCGCGCTCGGGAGGAACGCCACCAACGTCTTCAGCCCGTATTGCTCCGCCGAAGCGAAGAGCAGCCGACGCAAAGCCGAGAACATCACGAAGCTCAGAACGATGGCGGCGACGCCCGCAACGATCACGGCAAGGTAGAAGCCCGCAGTATCGCTCGGACCGGCAGTCAGGCCGCGGATGATCCCAGCCGCCGTTACGGCGGCCAAGACGGCAGGCGGCAGATTCGTGAATGCGACTGTCCTCCAGCGCGTCCTCATCCTGAGGGTCGCGGTCAGCTCAGCGATGACCGCGACGCCAGCCGCCGACGCCGGCCCGAGGAATGCGGCAGCCAGCACCTCGACGATGAAGGCGGCCGAAACGGCGAGACCGCCGCTCTCTCCAACCACCAGCATGCCAGCACCAACGCTGGCTACTCCTAGGATCGCACTCAGCGAGTCCACCTGATCGGGCGGACTCACAGCAATCACGGCCGCGCATATCGCGGCACTTCCGAGAACCGCAGCGGAGCCACCTGCGTCCCGCCATCGGAAGCTCGCGCCGCTCACCGCGCTTCGGCGAAGCATTTCTGGAAGGTAGCGTGAATTTCGATCAGCCACCAGCGTTTAATAGTTGATCAACGGCCGCCGCGGAAGTTCATCTAGCCCTCCCTTCGCGCAGGACGGACCGATGAGGGCCACGGTAAAGCAGCTGACGATCAGATCGCAGACGATGCATCAACGACAGGCGCAAGACTCCTAGGCGTCCTTCCGGTCGTATATTCGGCTAACTGTGCAGGCATTCCTCCCAAATTGCGCGAAACTATGCGCGATCTCCCGTATGCTTTGCACAGTATTTTGGTCAGTAACCCGTGCAATTTTAAGCGTCTGAAAGGGATTTCGCAACGCCCGAGTTCACCTTTGTGACTAAGTGCGCTATTTGAAGACCAGCGAAGCGGCTGCATTGCTCAATGTCAGCCCCAATACTTTGCGGGCGTGGGAGCGCCGGTTTGGGTTCCCCAAGCCGGCGCGTTCGCCGGGCAAGCACCGTCTGTTCACGCATGGGGAGATCGCCGCACTGCGGGACGCGCTCCAGGAGGGACTGTCGATCTCGTCCGCCGTCTCGCGCGCGCGGGAAGGGTTGGCCGCGGACGCGAACTCGCTCGTCGGAGCGCTGGTGTCCTACGAACGCGAGCGGGCGGACATGGCGATCGAAGCCGCGTTGGCGCTGCGCTCGGTCGAGCGATCGGTCGAGGAGGTGCTGCTGCCGACCCTTGACGAGATCCTCAAGCGCTACGGCACCGAATCGGCGGCATGGGCGTTCGCCTCGCATTGGGCGGCCGACTGGCTGCGGCGCGCCACCCGACTGTCCCCGCCCCCTGTCCGGCCGATCTCCATCGTGGTCGGCGACGCGACGCGCGACGAGCTCGACCCCGACTCCCCGTACCTGCGCGCGCTGGAGCTGTTCTGCGTTCGCGCCGGGATCGACGTGCTGAGCCTCTCCGCGCGCGGCGTCGCCGGCATCGGCGACGCGGTAGCGGTGCACCGGCCCAATCTCGTCGTCGTCGCCGGCTCGCACCTGGACGACGACGCGGTGGCCCGGTGGGCGTACGCCATCCGCCTCGCCAGCGGCGCCGTGCCCGTCGCGATCTACCGCCGCGGCAGCGAGCGCATCCGGGTCCGCACCACCGGCACGCGCAACCTTCCCGCCGCCGCGGCGGCCGCTCAGCGCCGCATCCTGGAGCTGTTGGAGGACGAAGTCGTCCCTGTCGCGACCCCGTACGGTCGCGTCGTGCCCAGCGCCCACCCGGCTCCACGCAGCATCAGCGCCTGATTTCGCCGGCCGGCCGGCCGCGCCCGGCCGCGATGTTGGCCCCCAGAGGACGCGCAGCAGAATGACCTGTCCTCCCAGCGGCGTCTGAACGCGCCTGACCGGAATCACGCTCGCGCGTACGTTGGCTCGGACCGGACTCCTTGCCCCCGCACGAACCGTCGCATCGTGCACCGCACGTTGCGGTGCTTGCTTATCTCTACCAATAGCGGAATAACTCCGCCCATGAACGGAATCCGGACCAACGCGGCGGCAGTCATGCTCGGCATCAGCCCGAACACCCTGCGCAGCTGGGAACGCCGCTACGGCTTCCCCAAGCCCCAACGCTCCGCCGGCGGGCACCGGCAGTACTCGCTGGCGGAGATCGAGGCCCTGCGGCTGACGCTGTCCGAGACCCACAACGTGTCCTCGGCGATCTCGCTGGCCCGCGAGCGTGGCGAGGGGCCCTCCACCCCGTCACGCCTGGCCGGAGCGTTTCAGTCCTTCGACGAGGACGGCGCCAACCGCCTGCTCGAAGAGAGCCTGGGGCTGCGCTCCGTCGAGCGCACGATCGAGGAGGTGCTGCTCGATGCGGTGGGCGGCCTCGCCGAGCCCGGCATCAGCACCGCCGAGTACGAGTTCGCGTGGCGCCACGCCGTCGGTTGGCTCTCCGCCCAGCGCCGGCTGGCGCCGGTGGCGACGCGGCGCGACGGGATCATGATCTTCGACGCGTCCGCCCCCTGCGATCTCGATGCCGTCCATGCCCAGGCGCTGGAAGTGGTGCTCCGCCGTGCCGGGCTGCGGACGCTCGCTCTGACCCCGGCGATCGACGTCTCCCGGCTCGGACGCGCGCTGCGGGCGCTGCGCCCATCGGCCATCGTGCTCACCGGCCGGCGGGTGTCCCTGGACTCGATCGGGCGGCTCGTCTACGCGGTTCGCACGATCGTCGGTGAGGTCGCGGTGTTCGACTACCGCTCCGCCGTGCCCGACAGCGGCGCGAGCACGGTCCACCGCCTCGGGGACAGCCCGATCGCCGCGCGCGACGCGCTGGTGGCGCGGCTCGAGCAGGCCGCCGCCCGGGCCAAGGCTCCCGTCTCCTCCGTCGTCGCTCAGGCGTCACCGGCTCGCGGCGCGTAGCGCGCGCCGTTGGCCCGCGCCGGGGGATCCTAGAATCCCCCCCCGCCCATGAGCAGCGCCAGCACCCCGCATCGCCCCGTCGATTCACGCGCGTCGTTCCCCGAGCTGGAGGAGCTCGTGCTGGCGCGCTGGCGCGAGCGCGACGTATTCGCCGAGTCGGTCCGGCGTCGAGCCGGCGCCCCGCAATGGGGTTTCTACGAGGGGCCGCCCACCGCCAACGGCAACCCGGCCACCCATCACGTCCTCAGCCGGGTGTTCAAGGACATCTTCCCGCGCTACCGGACGATGACCGGGCATTACGTCGAGCGCAAGGGCGGCTGGGACTGCCACGGGCTGCCGGTCGAGCTCGCGCTCGAGGCCGAGCTGGGCTTCACCTCCAAGGATGACATCGAGCGCTACGGGATCGCCGAGTTCAACGCCAAATGCCGCGAGAAGGTGCTCAGCCACGTCGCCGAGTGGAACCGGCTGACCGAGCGGATCGGCTTCTGGGTCGACCTCGACGATGCCTACCGCACGCTTGACCCCAGCTATATCGAATCCGTCTGGTGGGCACTGAAGACGATCCACGAGAAGGGGCTGCTGTACGAGAAGCTCAAGGTCGTTCCGTACTGCCCGCGGGACCAGGTGACCCTGTCCAGCCACGAGCTCGGCCAGCCGGGCGCCTATCAGGACGTCGTCGACCCGAGCGTCTATGTGCGCCTGCCGGTCACGACCCCCCGTGGCCCGGCGCAGACCGGCGACGAGCTGCTCGTGTGGACGACGACGCCATGGACGCTCGTCTCCAACGCGGCCGTGGCGGTGCACCCCGATCTGCCCTACGTCCGCGCCCGCTACGGCGGCGGCCGCATCGGGATCGTCGCCGAGCCGCTGGTCGCGCGGGTGCTGGGCGAGGCGGCCGAGGTGCTGGAGACGTTCTCGGGGAGCGAGTTGGTGGGCGCCTCGTACGAGGCGCCGTTTGATTACGTCCCCGCCGAGGCGTACGGACCCAAGGGCCACACCGTGCTCCCCGCCGATTTCGTCACCGCCCAGGACGGCACCGGCCTCGTCCACACCGCGATCGCGTTCGGCGAGGACGACTTCCGCCTCGGGGAGCAGGAGGGCCTGACCGTGGTCAACCCGGTTCGCCTCGATGGGACCTACGACGACCGGATCGGCCGCTACGCCGGTCGCTCGGTCAAGGACGCTGACCAGGATCTGATCGAGGACCTGCGCGCGAGCGGCAAGCTGCTGCGCTCCGAGGCCTACGAGCACTCCTATCCGCACTGCTGGCGCTGCGACACCCCGCTGCTCTACTACGCCAAGCCGTCGTGGTACATCGCCACCAGCCAGATCCGCGACCGGCTGCTGGCGTCCAACGAGACCGTCAACTGGCATCCGGATCACGTCAAGCACGGCCGGTTCGGCAACTGGCTGGAGGGCAACGTCGACTGGGCGCTGTCGCGCGAGCGCTACTGGGGCACCCCGCTGCCCGTGTGGCGCTGCGCGCACGGCTGCCTGAAGGTGATGGGCTCGCTGGCCGAGCTCGAGCGCGAGTCGGGCGTCAAGCTCGATGATCCCCACCGCCCGTTCGTCGACGATGTGACCCTCACCTGCGACAACTGCGGCGGCGAGATGAAGCGGGTCCCCGAGGTGATCGACGTCTGGTTTGACTCGGGCTCGATGCCATTCGCGCAGTTCGGCGCTCCGCATGCCAACCAGGAGCACTTCGAGGCGCGCTTCCCCGCGGACTTCATCTGCGAGGCGCTGGACCAGACCCGCGGCTGGTTCTACTCGCTGCTGGCGATCTCCACCCTGCTGTTCGATCAGTCCTCGTTTCGCAACGTCGTCTGCCTCGGCCTGATCCTCGACGAGGA
>DATCFW010000305.1:0-10813 GCA_036509295.1 Solirubrobacteraceae bacterium
TCGATCCCGACTGGGAGGACGGGTGCATGAGCTGCGCCGGCCGGGTCGACCAGTACGGGAACACGGCCCACCTGCACGGACGCGACACGACGATCGCCGTCGTCTCCCGCGCGCCGATCGAAAAGATCGAGCTTTGGAAGCACAAGATGGGTTGGACGTTCCCCTGGTACTCGAGTTACGGCAGTCGGTTCAACTTCGACTACGGCGTGTCGTTTGACGACACGGTCGACGATCCCCATTACAACTACCGTTCCGCCGCCGAATTGAAGGCACGCTACGGCTTGGCCCAACTCCCTACGGAGCTGCACGGAACCAGTGTGTTCCTTCGCGTCGACGATCGCATATTCCACACCTACTCAACCTACGCACGCGGCACTGAGCAGGTGGGCGGTACGCACTACTACCTCGACATGACAGCCCTGGGCCGCCAGGAGGATTGGGAGGAGCCCAAGGGCCGAGCGGAGGCGCTCGGGCCGCGCGCCGACCAGGAGGGAGCGGGGGACCCGTCGGATGTCGGCTGAACGTCGGCTGGTCCGCGAGTCGTCGCCTGCCACGTGTGGGACACGCTCGGCGCCCTGGTGCCGGTTAGCAGGCGGCGCTGATCCCGGTGTCGCGACGCGGGGCTGACCCAAAACCGGGCGGCCACCGTTAGGCTCCTTCGCGGCTTCTCCTGAGAACGTCCGCGGTGCGAGCCGCCATCCCACACAGACGGCATGCCCACAATCGTGACTCGGTCCAGATGCTCAGAAAGGCAATAGGAATGGAATTCTTCCGATCCGCCACGGCGGCGGTCCTGCTCAGCGGCGCCGTGCTCGTGTCCGGCGCCGGCGCGGCGGGCGCCGATACCGCTCCGGCACCGTGCCCGACCGTCTCCGCTCACCCCTGGTGTGACCGTTCGCTGTCGCCAGATCAACGTGCGCTGCTCTTCCAGCAGGCGATGACCGAGGATGAGGAGATCACGCTGGTCGGTGGGGACGCCAACGGCGCCAACGGGCACACGGGCGCGACATATGCGATCCCGAGGCTTGGGTTGCGCCCGGTCTACCTGACCGATGGTCCGGTCGGGCCGCGTCAGGGCCCGGCGACGGCGATGCCGATCCCGATGGCTCTGGCGGCGACATTCAGCCCCGATCTGGCCTACAACTATGGCCACGAGGTCGGCACCGAGGCAAAAGACAAAGGCAATGACTTTGTCTTCGGTCCGACGGTCAACATCATGCGCACGCCACAGGGTGGACGGGCCGATGAGGCGTTCGGCGAGGACACGTATCTGGACGCGCGGACGACCGTCGGGTGGGTCAACGGCGCTCAGGCCGCCGGAGTCATCGCTACCCGCACACGCTCCTTCAGGTGCTGCGGCAGGAGTGGGGCTTTAAGGGAATCATCCTGGCCGACTACGGCGCCTCGAAAGACACCGTCGGCAACCTCAACAACGGGCTGGACTTCGTCCCCGACGAGGGCCAAGTCGACCAGTCCTACAATCCGCAGCTCATTCAGGCCGCCCTGCTGGCAGGGCAGGTCACACGCGCGACCCTGGATCAGCACGTTCGCAACATCCTGCGCACGCTGTTTGCTTACGGGGTCTTCGATCGCCCCGGGTACGCCAATAGCGACGCCCAGATCCCCGTCAGCGCCGACGAGTCGACGGCCGAGCAGATCGAGGAGCGGGCCGTCACCCTGCTCAAGAACGATGGCGTCCTTCCGCTCAAACCGGGCATCAAGAAGATCGCCGTGATCGGCCCCTACGCCAATCTGTTCGTCACTGGCGGCGGCAGCGGACAGGTCACCCCGCGCGCTGTCGTCACCGCGCTGCAGGGGATCACCGCGCGCGCGGGCAACGGGGTCAGCGTCACCTACACCGACGGTCAGGACCAGGCTGCCGCCGCGGCCGCCGCCAAGGCCGCCGACGTGGCGGTCGTCGTCGTCGGCGACGTGGAGTCAGAGGGCCTGGACAAAAGCTGCATCGATCTCAACTGCTCGCCCAGCGACCTGCAAGCTGACGAGGGCATGGCCTCAAGCGGGACCTCGCCCTGCAGCCAGACCTCGTACTGCCCTGCCAACGGCACCGACGAGGACGGTCTGATCAACACGGTCGCGGCGGCACAGCCGAAGACCATCGTGGTGCTCGAGACGGGCGCCCCGGTGCTCACGCCCTGGCGCGACCAGGTGCCAGCGATCATCGAGGCGTGGTACCCGGGGCAGGGGGGTGGAACGGCGCTCGCCCGCGTCCTGTTCGGTGACGTGGATCCAGGCGGCCGCTTGCCCGCCACGTTCCCGCAGGACCCCTCGCAGCTCCCCACGGCCGGCAGCCAGCAGCAGTACCCCGGTGTGGCCGAGGAGGAGACCTACAGCGAGGGCATCTTTGTCGGCTACAAGTGGTACGACGCCCACGGGCTGACCCCGGCCTTTCCGTTCGGCTACGGGCTGTCCTACACGACCTTCCAGTACGGACCGCTACAGGTCAGGGCTGCCAGCGCGAACAATCAGGTGGCCACGGCAACGATTGACGTGACCAACACCGGAAGCCGCAACGGAATTGCCGTGCCGCAGCTGTACCTCTCCAAGCCCGCGACGAGCGCGTTACCCCAGCCCGTCCGCCAGCTGGTTGGCTACAGCTCTGTCACGGTCCCCGCGGGTCGCACCGTGCGGGTCACGTTCCCGCTCAACGACCGCTCGTTCGCCACCTGGGCGGATACCGGTTGGCAGGTGCTGGCCGGTTGCTACCAGCTCCGCGCCGGCGCCTCCTCGCGTGACCTGCCCAGCAGCGCGACCACCGGTAGCGGGACCACCTGCGCCGGCGAGAGTGCGCAGCTGCCGACCGGCGGGAACTTTGACCTGCCCGTTCCACCGACCGCCACCGCTGTATCGCTGTCCGCGCCGCGGATCTCCTGCGCCCGCGCCGGCGGAAAGCTGACCGCCACCTCGCTGGAGTCGTTGAGGCTGGGGATGTCGCGCAACGCGGCACGCCGGCTGTTCGCGACAGTCACGCTGCGCGGCCGGCGCTACATGGACTTCTTCTGCGACGGGCCACAGGGGATCCGCGCCGGATATCCGTCACCGCGACTGCTGCGGACGCTGCGGCCGGTCATGCGGCGCCGAACCCAACGGCGAGTGATCATCATCCTGACCTCAAAGAGAGAGTTCTCGCTGCGCGGCATAACCTCAGGCGCGCGCGTTGCCGCTGTGAGGCGACGGGTGCCGTTGACCGGGCCATTCGTGGTTGGCGTCAACCACTGGTACCTGCTCAAGATCGGCAACGGACGCGGACTGTTGAAGGTTCGCCACGGGATCGTCCAGGAGATCGGGATCGCTAGCGCTAGCCCAAGCCTGACCCGCACCCATCACCGAGACACGGTGTTCCTGAGGAGCTTCTCGTAAGGCGGCAGCCTGCCGATCAGACCGTGGTCAACGCCCGCCGCGTGCAGTTGCGCAAGCAACTCGCCAGGGTGCGTCCCGGAGGCGACTGCTCGCGATCTTTCCGAGCTCGCCTCGGTGCTGATCAGCGAAGCCTCGCCGCTGGTTAGTCCTCTCCGGCCCGCACCTGCCCGAAGTTCAAGACAGCGGTGATGAATACGCCGCCGACGACGTTTCCAAGGACGACCGCGGTGAACCACACGAGCGCGTGAACGGCACCAACCTCGCTCGTGAACACAGCGGACATGACCTCCGTGGTGGTCGACACGCAGTGGTCGAGCCCGGCCAGCCCGACGACGAAGACCAGCGCCCAAATGAGAACGATCTGTCCGATCACGACGCCGCTGGACTGGATCAGCCAGGCCACCAGCGCGATTGCCCAACCGCCGAACACCGCGCTCCAGAAAAAGGATGCCCAGCTACCGAGCACCGCGCGCCGTCCGTCTTCGGCGATGGTGGCCACGACGTTTGGCGCGAGCGCTCCGGTCTTGGTCACCAGCAGCGCGAACAACGCCGCGCCGATGAGGTTCGAACCCAGGACGACCAGCCAGAGGCGCAGTGTGGTCCAGAGATGGCGCCGATCGTCGAGCACGACCGTCACCGGATACAGGGTGTTCTCGGTGAACAACTGGGCCCGGCCGATGACCACAACGATGAATCCGATGGGAAAGAAGATCGCGCCGATCAGCCGCGCGCCCTGATGGCCGGCGAGCGCTGCGACGGCCGCGGCCGAGGCCAACGTGCCGAACCCCACGGTGGCGCCCGCGAACAGCCCTGAGAACGCCAGCGACGCGACCGGCCGGTCGAGTTCCTCGACAGCCTCGCGCTTGACCCGCTCGTAGATGTCCGACGCGCTGGCGCGAAGCCGGCCCTCGTCGCCGGCACCGTCGTCTGCATCCTCCGCCACTACGCGGCCCCACGCACGCTTGACCTCGCCGCCGCGGCCGTTTTGCCTCCGATGAGGTGGCCACGCCTCACCCGGGCCGTCATGGGGACTTGGCGGGCGGGGCTGTTCCCACGTCCTGTTCCCTCACCAGGGCCGGCGTGAAGCCGCCGTCTTGACGTCGTGAGACAAGGAATTGCTCAAATCGTAGCCGTGGGTCTGGCGTTCGGCGCAGCTGCTCTGGTCGGCCTGATCCACGGATACGGGGTCTGGCCACTGGAGCCCTTCGTGGCGACGATTGCGTACCTGGCTGTCGCCGCGCTGGAGCTTACGCTCGCACACGGCGGCGAACCCCCAGAACGGTGACCGACCAAGCAGTTCGGGACGCGGACCATGGGTCGTGATCGCCGTGAGCTGATCGGAGCTTCCGTGCCGGTGGTCGACCGTCGGGCGTCATTCGGGCTCTTCTCCGATGACGAGTACCGGAACGGCCGCTGCGTGGATGAGGTCTTCGGCGACTCCGTGGAGGAGCAGACGCCCCGCGCGTTGGCTGTGGTGCTGACCACAGATGATGAGATCGAAACTGTGTTGGTGGGCGTGACGGAGCAGCGCCTGCGCCGGGTTGGTGCCCTCGATGATCTGGTGCTCGATGCTGACGCCGGCGCGGTCGGCTCGGTCGCGGACTTCGGCGAAGCTCGCTTCCAGGTAGCTGACGGCGGCGGCGAAGGACTCCTGGCGGTCAGCCGTCGTTTCGGCGTGTGCCGGCGCGTAGGCGATCGACACGGCGATCAGCTCTCCGTCATAGCGCCGCGTCATGTCAATCGCGACGTCCAGGGCACGCAACGCGGCCCTCGAGCCGTCCCAGGCGAGCAGGAATCGTTGGAACATCAGTGCAGCACCGGGATCAGCGCGAGGGCCAGGATGAGGGCGACCAGCATGTACAGGAGATACATGGACAAGCGTCCGGATTGCAGCCGGCGGGTTCGCTCTGACCCAGCGAGGGCGAGCGCGATCAGTGGCTGATAGATGAACCGGTCGATCGCCGGCACGACCGTCCGCTGCAGGACGGGACGTCGGTCGGTATCGGCGTCACCTCGTGGCGCCAGTTGGCTGCGGTAGCCGAGCGGTCCTCGCAGGATGACGCGCATGGGGTTTGAGTAGGCGGATGGGCGGTACTGGACGGCGGCCAGATCCGCGCCGCTGCCGGTCACCCAGACGGGGGCGCGCCGGGCGCGGCGTCGGCGCGTTGCGACGGCGATGACGAGCGCCAAGCTCGCATAGCTCGGGATGACGATCGTCAGCCATGTCGGCGCGAGGACGGAGAAGTTGGCGAACACCGGACCCAGCACGAGCGGGTGGCTGATCACGGCGTGGGCGGGGTCAAAGCCGAGTAGGGCGCGCAATCCCGAGCCGAGGGCGTCGATCTCCCAGGGGGCGACGGTTCCGAGGAAGAGGACGATGATTCCCAGCGCGACCATGCTGATCGAGGACGGCGTCCGTCCCGAGAGTGTCGGGAGCGTGGTGCGGGCTCGGCCGAGGAAGATGAAGCCGTAGTACTTGGCGAACGCCAGTAGCCCCAGTCCCGCGGTGAAGGCGAGGGCGGCGGCGGCGAGGGCGCACAGCAGCCGGCTGAGCAGCGTCGGCATCCGGAACCCTTGCAGCAGCGCTTCGAACGTGAACCATTCGCTGACGAACCCGCCGAGCGGCGGAACGGCGGCGAGCGTGAGCGAGGCGACGCCGACGCTGGCTGAGCCCAGCGGTAGGACGCGGCCCAGACCACCCAGTGGATCGATGGTCCGCTGGCCGGTCGCGGTCTCCACGCGATCGACACCGATGAGCGCAAGCGTCTTGGCGAGATCGTGGGCGCAGACGTGCAGCGATGCGGCGAGCAGTCCGACGGCGGCAAGGTCACGATTGTGGGCGCTCTGACCGAGCAGCGCGACGCCGAAGCCGAGGAGCACGATGCCGGCATGTTCGACGGTTGAGTAGCCCAGGAAGCGTCTGAGGTTGTCCTGGGTGATCGCGTAGGCGATCCCGGTCACCGCCGTCAGCGCGCCGATGATCAGAGTGGCGTCTCCACACCAGGCGGGGAGCGGTCCGATGATCGCGAACCCAAATCGCCACAGACCGTAGAAGCCGGCCCCGAGCGCCACCGACAGCCAGGCCGCACCGAGACGCGGCGCGGCGGCGTAGCCGGAGGGGAGCGCGCCCTGCACGGGAAGCACCCCGATCTTGGTTCCGAACGCAACCAGGAAGAGGGCGAACAGCACCCCGCGGGTGGCGCCCGAGAGAGTGGCGTGGGCCCACACGGCCAGCGAGAAACTATGGGTGTGCCCGTACAGCAGCGCGAACGCGGCGAGCAGAGCGCCACCGCCGAGCTTGGTCAGGCCGGCGGTGAGATATCCCTGGACGAGCTGGTCGGGACGCTCTCGGTCAGCGCTGGTGATCAGGTAGATACAAACCGTCAGCGTCTCCCAGGCCAGGAAGAAGAGAAACGCGTTGTCGGCCTCGATCGCGACTGCCACCGCGAGGACGAGAGCGCAGCCCAATGAGGTGAGCCAACGACTCGGCGGCACCTCGATCGCGGCCAGTGCGGTCGCCGCGCCGGTGACGCCCGTGAGCGCCAGGAAAATGCCGGTCAGGCCATCGACCCGCAGGGCGGATTCACCAAACCCCAGCCAGCCACCGAAGTCGATGACGGGATGAGCGCCGCCGAGCGCGCCCGCCAGCCCAACGATCACCAACAGTGCAGACGCGGCGCCGCTCGCCGCTGCGGCGGCCCGGCTCGTCCACACCGCGAGCACCGGTGCGAGCACCAGCGCACTCATTGCGACCGCCAACACGACACTCACCGCCCGTTCCTCCCGTCTCGGAGACCGCCAGCAAGCAGCAGCCCGTCCAGAATCGCGATTGGAGACGGCGGCGAGCCGGGCACGTAGACATCGACCGGCAGGACGGCGTCGATCCCGCTGTAGATCTCTCCATCTGCAGCGGACAGCCCGCCCGAGCAGGCATCGGTTCCGACCGCGACGAGCGCCTTGGGCTCAGGCATCACGGCCCACGTGCGCTCCAATGGGACGCGCATCGCCGGCGTGACCACGCCGGTCGCCACCAGGATGTCGGCATGGCGTGGGGCGGCGGTGAGGAAGAACCCCAGCCGCTGAATGTCGTAATAGGGGTTCCACAGCGCTTGGATCTCCCATTCCTCCGAGCCGTCTGACCCCGTGTCGATGTGGCGGACATGGATCGAGCGCTTCAGCGCCTGAGCTTGGTCGGCCAGCGTTGGATGATCGAGGCTGGGCTCGTGACGGTCGGTTTCCCCGACGACGAGCGCATGCTTGCGGCGCTGCGCGGTCTCGTACCGTTGGGCGAACACGAAGCGATGCGGCGCCGCTCGCACGCATTCGCCGCACTGGATGCACCGTGCCTGGTCCAGGCTCAATCGTGCATGCGCGTCGACGGTGATCGCTTCGGTCGGACAACACCATTCCAGTTCACGATCAGCGTCGGAGGCCTGCAGCACCAGAACGGGACCGTGGAAGCCGTCGGGGGGGCGCTCGGGCATCCGGGGATACCGGGTCGTGATGCGTCCCTTCGTGAGCCCTCGCGAGATCCAGGCGAGCATCAGCGATCCGCTCCGGCCGGAGTCAGCCCGAAGCTGTGCTCGATGAACGCGAAGTCGGTCAGCACATCCTCAGGGAATGCGTGGTCAAACAGTGGCCAGTTGCGCAGGGACGGCGATGCGACGTGCAGCCGGCTGATCAGGCCGTCGCGCAGCTCAACCCAGATGACCAGCTCGCCTTGAGCGGCTTCGGTCCAGCCGAACGCGCACCCGGTCGCGGCCGGTGGGACCGGAGTGGCGAGCTGGGTGCCGTTGCGGTCCAGGTGGGCGATCGCCTGACGCAGGATCCTCAGCGACTCGGTCAGCTCGTCGAACCGGACCAGGACGCGGGACATCGCGTCTTCGTCGCGGTGGGTGACCACCTGGAGACCGAGTCGGCGGTACTCGCCATACGGGCGCTCGTGGCGCGCGTCGGTCGACAGGCCCGATCCGCGGGCCACGGGACCCACCGCGCAGTATTCCTCGACAAGCGAGCGCGGGAGGCGTCCGGTGCCGATCAACCGGTCGGTCATCGAGGCGGTCCGCAGGAACCGCCGGCGGTCTGACGCCAGCTCGCGCTCAAACTCGTCGAGCTCAACCAGGAGATCGCGCTGTGACATCGCACCTTCTGTCCGTACCCCTCCGGGCATGACCGCTCCGCGACCGAAGCGGCTGCCGGTCAGTCTCGCCCGCCAGCGCATCACCTGTTCTTTGAGGATCTGAAACCGTGCCTGACCGACCGACAGTGCGGTGGTCTCGGCCTGCTTGGCGATCACGTCGAGGTGGTTGGCCATCCGCTCGAGCTCTGCGTGCACCGCCCGCCACCGTTCCGCCCGGGCGGGCACGCTGACCCCGAGCGCGCGCTCGACGGCCTGGGAAAACGCCAGCGCGTACGCAACACTGGAGATGCCGGCGATCCGCTCGGTGACATGCACGGCCTCGGCCGGGGTCATCCCGACCGCCCGTCGCTCGAGACCACGGTGTTTGAAGAACGGGCGCGTCCTGACGCGGGCCACGTCCTCACCGCCGGTCTCGATCAGGAATTGGATCGCCTCGAACACTCCGGAACGCACCGGCCCGAACGGAAGCGAGAACACATCCAGACCCGCCACCGAGCGATCGAGCGTGTCGGCGTCGGGCGTGGTCAGATCCGGCAGCGCGACCAGCCCGACGGGCCGCACGCCATGACGGTCGGACAGTTCCTGCTCGGTCCAGCGCGCCGCTGGCCACCACGGCCCCAGCGCGGTGTACGTCGGAGTGTCGTCAGTCGCCGTCGGGGCGCTCAGCACCAGCAGGTCCCCGCGCATCGCGAACACGCCGGTGATCGCGGGTTCCGGCATCTCGGCCAGCAGCAGCGTCACGAACCGCGCCCCGGCGCGGTGCAGCATCTGGCTGGCGCGCGCGAAACCGAGCGTCGTCACCCGCAGCCGGATCTCACCGGCGGGTCCCGGCAGCGGCGCCGCGCCCAGATGGCCGGGCAGGTAGTCGGGAAGCTCGGGCTGGCGCTCGGCGAGACTCATGACGGGGGAGCCAGCAGCACTTGACCGGCGTGGCCGAGCAACGTGGCCAGAGCGGACGGAAGGTGAACCCCGAGAGCGACAACGACGACCAGGCAGCCGATCATCGCCGCGATCATCCACCAGCTCTGCTCCCGCGGACGTGGATCCGGACCGCCGGGAATGCCCGGCGCGAGGACCATCCGACCGGCGTGCCAGAGCACCCCGAAGAACGCCAGGTTCACGAACACGATCAACAACGCAACCCCGACGTACTGCGGCTCAGCGAAGCCACCGGCAACAATCTCAAACTCGCTGCGGAACACTCCCGATAGCGGCAGGCCGCACAGCGCGAGCGCCGCGGCCAGGAACATCGGCCCGGTCCATGGCATCCGGCGGCCGGCGTCGACGACGTCGGCCACCTCCTTGCTGTCATAGCCGCGCAGCAGCGATCCGGCGCTGAAGAACGCCAGGCCCTTGGCTGATGCGTGGGTGATCACGTGCAGCAGCGCGCCGGCGACCGCCAGCGGCGCGCCGAACCCGATCCCGAGCGCGATCACGCCCATGTGCTCGATCGACGAGTAGGCCAGCAGTCGCTTGAAGTTGCGCTGACGCAACAGGAACAGGCTGGCGGCGATCAGCGACATCGCTCCGAACACGATCAGGACGTGCTGCGCGAACGAGCGCTGTCCGGCGACGACGGCCACCTGGAGAAATCGCAGAATCGCGTAGAGCGCGCTGGCCAGCAGCGCGCCGGAGAGCAGCGCGGACACCGGCGCGGGCGCTTCGGAGTGCGCGTCGGGGAGCCAGGTGTGGGTGGGCACGAAGCCGACCTTGGTCCCGAACCCCACCACAGCGAGAACGAATGACAGGCGCACGGCATCGGGGGAGAGAACCGAGCCGTGCGCCAGCAGTCGCGAGAACCGCGGCACGTATGAATCCCCCAGGACGGCGGTACCGGCGGCGTAGAGCACGATGATTGACAGCAGCGCGATACCGAGACCGCAGGAGGCGATCAGCACGTACTTCCACGACGCCTCCAGCGCGGCGTCGGTCCGGTCGATCGCGACGAGCAGCGCGGAGACGATCGTGGTCAGCTCGATCGCCACCCACAGAATGCCGAAGTCACTGGCCAGCGGGACCAGCAGCATCGTCCAGCCGAACAGGTTCAGCAACGCGAAGTAGCGGCGAGCGAACCGCGGGAAACCTGGGTCGCGCTCATCGTGGCGCAGGTAGCCGACCGAGAACACGCCGCCGACGGCGTACAGCAACCCGGTCGCGATCAGGAACACCGCTCCCAGGCTGTCCAGGCGCAACCACCCATCAGCGGCGTGCAGCGCGGATCCGTGCTCCACCGCCGCGGCAAGGCCGATAACCAACCCGAAGCTGACCAGGCCCGCGACGACCGTCACCGCCCGA
>DATCFW010000306.1:0-6853 GCA_036509295.1 Solirubrobacteraceae bacterium
TGGGAGCGGGTGACCGTCGGGCTCGTCGTCTGGCGCTCGAGGTGGGCGGACAGCAGCGGGCCGCCGCGGCGCCCGTGCGTCCGGGCCAGCAGCTCGGCGATGTCACGCGACGAGACGATGCGATCGACGAGCGCGCGGTCAAAGGCCAGCTCGAACCGCCGGTCGCTCGTGAGCTCGGCGATGTCGAGCAGCGCGCGGGCGGGGGAGAGGACCGGCAGCCCATGGCGGACGCGGACGTCCCGGGCCTCGAGGATGCGCGTGCGGTGGACCTGGACGCCCGGCAACGTCGGGCCGCGCCGTCCCGGCGTCACGACGTGGATCAATCCATCGCCAAGGTCGGCGGGAATCAGACCCCAGAGGATCGCGGCCGAGAACGAGCCGCCGGCTGAGGCCCCGGCGGCTAGCGCCCCGGCAGGATCCGCGGCTCCTCGGTGGCGGAGAAACCGAGCTCCCCGTGCGCCTCGGCTATCCCGCTGTCGCGCGCCTCATCGGCCACCGCCGCCGCCACGGCCGGGGCGACCTCGCGGTTGAACACCGACGGGATGATGTAGTCCTCGCGCAGCTCGTCGGAGGAGACGATGTCGGCGATCGCCCGGGCGGCGGCGGTCTTCATCGTCTCCGTGATGTGCCGGGCGCGCACGTCCAGCGCCCCCCGGAAGATCCCCGGGAAGCAGAGCACGTTGTTGATCTGGTTGGGGTAGTCCGAACGGCCGGTGGCGAGGATGCGCACGTAGGGCTGGGCCTCCTCGGGCGAGATCTCGGGATTGGGGTTGGCCATCGCGAACACGATCGGGTCGGGGTTCATCGTGGCCAGCGCCGACGCCGGCATCACCCGCGCGCCGCTCAGCCCGATGAACAGGTCGGCACCCTCGACCACGTCGGCGGGCGCGCCGTCCCGGCGCTCGGCGTTCGTGCGGTCGGCCAGCCCGCGCTTGACCGGGCTCATCGTCCCGTCCTCGTAGTCGGCCCGCCCGCTGTGAACGGCGCCCCGGGAGTCGCAGCCGATCAGATGGCGTACTCCCGCGGCGAGCAGGATGTCGGAGACGGCGATGCCGGCCGCGCCGAGCCCAACCACTACGACGCGGATGTCGCCGATCCGCTGGCCGGTGAGCGTCAGGGAGTTGAGCAGCGCCGCCAGCACCACCACCGCGGTCCCGTGCTGGTCGTCGTGGAAGACGGGGATGTCGAGCTCGGCCTGGAGCCGGGACTCGATCTCGAAGCACCGCGGCGCGGAGATGTCCTCGAGGTTGATTCCGCCGAAACCCGGGGCGATCGCCTTGACCGCCGCGACGATCTCATCGGGATCATGCGTATCGAGGCAGATCGGGAACGCGTCGACGCCGGCGAATTCCTTGAACAGCATCGCCTTGCCCTCCATCACCGGCATCGCCGCCCGGGGGCCGATGTCCCCCAGCCCCAGCACCGCGGTGCCGTCGGACACCACCGCCACCGTGTTGCGCTTGATCGTGTACTGGAAGGCCTTATCGGAATCTGCGGCGATCGCCGAGCACACCCGGGCGACGCCGGGCGTGTACGCCATCGACAGGTCGTCGCGGCTCTTGAGCGGATGCTTGTTGGCCACCTCGATCTTGCCGCCCATGTGCAGCATGAACGTCCGATCGGTGGCGTCGAGCACCCGCGCGCCCGTCACCGACTCCACCGCGGCGGTGAGCTTGGGCCAATCCGCCGCGTCGCCGGTCTCGACCGTGATGTCGCGGATCGTGTGGGGGCCGTCGACCTGGACGAGGTCCACCGCGCCGATCGTGCCGCCCGCGTCGCCGATCGCGCTCGCCACCTTGCCCAGCATCCCCGGCAGGTGATCGATCTCCACGCGGAGCGTGAGGCTGTATTGCGCGCTGGGGGTGGCGGCCATCGCGCCCGGCATCTTATGCCCCGTGAGCGCGATCGCGCGTCCGGTCGCACCGCCCGGCGAGATAGCCTCAGAGCCGATGCCCGACGAGCTCTTCCTGATCGATGGCAACAGCCTCGCCTACCGAGCGTTCTTCGCCCTGCCGGAGTCGATCGCCACGTCCACCGGGATGCCGACCAACGCCATCTTCGGCTTCGCCTCGATGCTGGTGAAGATCCTCACGGACTACGGACCCAAGGCGACCGTCGTCGTGTGGGACGCGGGCTCGAGCGGGCGCAAGGAGGTGTACGCCGAGTACAAGGCGCAGCGCTCGAGCCGCCCGGATCTGCTCCGGGAGCAGTGGCCCCACCTCGAGCCGCTGGTGGACGCGTTCGGCTACCGCAACCTGAAGGTCGACGGCTACGAGGCCGATGACGTGATCGCGTCGATCGCCGAGCTGGCCAAGACCCAGGACCCGCCGATCGAGGTGATGGTGGTCACCGGGGACCGCGACGCGTACCAGCTCGTCGACGAGCAGGTGCGGATCATGACCACCTCGCGCGGCATCACGGACACCCGCGTGTACGACCGCGACGGCGTGATCGACCGCTACGGGATCCCGCCCGAGCTCGTCCCGGATTTCATCGGCCTCAAGGGCGACACCAGCGACAACATCCCCGGCGTCCCGGGCATCGGGGACAAGACCGCGGCCGATCTGCTCCAACGATTCGGCTCGCTCGAGCAGGTGCTCGACAGCATCGACGAGATCAGCGGCGCCAAGCGCAAGGAAAACCTGGTTAACCACGCCGACGACGCGCGACTGTCCAAGCACCTGGCCACCGCCAAGCGCGACATCCCGCTCGAAGACTTCGACGTCCGCCAGCTCGTCTCCGCCGAGCCGGACCGATCCCGGCTGCGCGATGTCTTCCGCGAGTTCGAGCTGCGCGACCCGCTGCGCCGCTTGGAGGAGGCGCTTGGCTCCGCCGATGCTGCCGCGCCCGCGCCCGCCGCGGAGCAGGCGGTCGGCGCGACGCTGCGCGCCGGCTCGCTCGCCGATGTCGGACGGCTCGCAGGCGCCGAGATCTCGGTCGCGGTGCGCCCGCCGTCCGTCCCCGAGGGGGCGCTGTTCGCCGAGAACGAGAACGAGTGGCGGTTCGGGGCCTACATCGACGACGCCAAGGAGGTGCTGGCCGGTTCCAGCCCCCGTCCCGAGAATCTCGTCCAGGCGCTCGCGAATCGGCCGACGGTCGCGCACGACGCCAAGTCGCTCGGTCAGGTGCCGGCGCATCTCGTCCACGACACCGAGGTGGCGGCCTACCTGCTCGAGCCGGCCCGCCGCGCTTATCCGTTCCGCGAGCTATGCGAGGAGCGGGGGTTCGCCGCCGAGGTCGACGACGAGGCCGCGGCCGACGCCGTGCTCGTCCACGCGCTGGCCGCGTGGCAGCGCGAGGAGATCCGCGGACGCGGGCTCACCGACCTGCTCAACCAGGTGGAGCTGCCGATCGTCCGCATCCTGCGCGACATGGAGCTGGCCGGGGTCAAGCTCGACACCGAGCGGCTCAAGGAGATCTCCGAGCGGGTCAAGACCGAGGCCGATGCGCTGGAGTTAGAGATCTTCGAGCTCGCGGGGGAGCAGTTCACGCTCGGATCGCCGCGCCAGCTCGAGGAGATCCTGTTCGGCAAGCTCGGACTCTCGCGCAAGCGCCGTGGCAAGACGGGGTACTCCACCGACGCGCGCGTCCTGCAGGCGATCCGCGCCGAGCACGAGATCATCCCCAAGATCGAGCGCTACCGGGAGCTGACCAAGCTCGCTCAGACCTACCTGGACGCGCTGCCGCTGCTGGTGGACGAGAACAGCCGGCTGCACACGACGTTCAACCAGACCGCCGCCACGACCGGCCGGCTATCATCGAACAACCCCAACCTCCAGAACATCCCGATCCGCACCCCGCTGGGCCGGGAGATCCGCGCCTGCTTCGTCGCCGCGCCCGGGCACCTGCTCGTGTCGGCCGACTACTCCCAGGTCGAGTTGCGTCTGCTCGCCCACATCGCCGGCGAAGACGTGCTCAAGGAGATCTTTCGCCGCGGTGAGGACGTCCACACCGCCACCGCCTGCCGCGTGTTCGGCGTCGAGCCCGATGGGATCGATCCGGGGATGCGCTCCAAGTCCAAGATGATCAACTACGGGATCGTCTACGGCCTCTCGGCCTACGGGATGGCTGACCGGCTCGACATCCCCCAGTCAGAGGCCGACGAGTTCATCCAGCGCTACCTGGCCGGCTTCCCGGCGGTGGGCCGCTTCATCGAGGAGACGATCGCCCAGGGGACCGAGCACGGCTACGTCTCGACCCTGTTCGGCCGCCGCCGCCAGGTGCCGGAGCTGCGCGCCCGCCGTTGGGAGCTGCGCAAGCAGGGCGAGCGGTTCGCGGTCAACATGGTCATCCAGGGCACCGCCGCGGACATCATGAAGGTGGCGATGGTCCGCTGTGACCAGGCCCTGAGCGAGGCGGGGTTGTCGTCAAAGCTCGTGCTCCAGATCCATGACGAGCTGCTGTTCGACGGGCCGGCCGACGAGGCTGAACGGGTCGAGGCAATCGCCGTGCGCGAGATGGCGGGCGCCTATGAGCTCGATCCGCCGCTCGCGGTCGACGCCGGCATCGGCTCGGACTGGCTGGCGGCCAAGTAATCGTCGCACTCGCGCGACCTGCCCGCGCCCGGCGAGCGCGATCGCTCGCCCCGCGAGCGCGGTCGCGAGACCGAGGCGCCGAGGCCGTTACAGGAGCTCGAAGATGAAGTCGTACTCCTTGCCGCCGTCTTGGGCGACCAGCTTCATCTGACCCCGAGCGCCGTCGTAGATCCCGGTTCCGCCGGTGATCGTCAGGACGCTGTTGCGCGTGTCGTAGTAGGGACCTTGGACGGTGACCTGTCCACCGTGCAGGAACGTCGTCCACAGGCACTCCCAGATTCCCAGCTTGACCTGGATCCGGGTGCAGAAGCCCTCGTCGTGACCGACCTGCGTCGTGTTCGCGGGGTTGAACACCGGATTGTTGAAGGTGAGGATGTCGCCCTTGACGTCCTTGCCGCCGGGAGCGAGCGGGACCTCGGTGTCGGTGATCGCATGCTCGACCACCTCGATCGTCCGGCCATGCGCGGCGGGGAGGGTCTTCCCGTAGCCCTGGTTGTTGCCGAACGCCAGCACGGCCGCGAGCACAATCGCCACGCCGAGCAACAGCGCCCGCACCACCTGTTTCCTGGTGATCTGCCTGTCCCGCACGGCGCTCCTCCTCGGTCGTGGACGTCCCGCGGGCGATCGTAACCCGCCCGGGCGATCGGCGCTACGCCGCGGCGCGGGTGGCGACGCGCGCCGGCGAGGCGCCGGCGGCGGCGAACGACGGGTGGGCGACGTCGAGGTAGTGGTCAAACGCCCAGTCCACGAAGCGCTTGGCGCCCATCGCGCCGAGCGCCGGTGCCAGCAGCCGCGGCGCGACCCGCGGGACCAGTCGCTGCACTCGCAGCATCCAGCGAAACGGCGTGGCGTGGGCGGCGGAGAAGTCGTGATAGCGGGCGAGCGCCTGGGCGCGGCTCTGGGAGCCGTCGATCACCCCCGCCAGCTCGCGACCGCAGGCCAGACCGAAGTACAGCGCGGTCCGGATCCCCTCGGCGGTCAGCGGCAGACAGTGCCCGGCGGAGTCGCCGACGAAGAAGATGCCGTCGTCGGTGGCGGGGCGCAGCGCGTGCGGGATCCAGTTGCCCTGGTAGCGGACCGTGTCGGCGTGCAGATCCTCGGCCAGGCGCACGGTCGGCTCCTTGACGTGGAACCGGGGGTCGAACGAGCCGACGCCAATCCGCAGCTCGTCGCCGGCGGGAAAGCTCCAGCCGTAGCCGGCGGGGACGTAGCCGCGGTCGATCCAGATCTCGAGGTCAATGCCGCCGCCCGGCGGGTGGACCTCCAGGCCCCGGGACAGCAGCGCGTCGGGCGGCTGCACATTGTCGCCGCTGCCGAGCACCCGGCGCCACCCGAGCGCGTCGACGATCAGCGGCGCCCGGATGGTCCCGCGGTCCGTGATGACCGCGTCGCGCTCGCGCCCGTCCACCTTGGCGGTCTCGAACGTGAACGTCCCCTGGGCGGCGAGTAGCTGGCACAACGTGCGGTAGTCAAACGTGGAGAAGGTCCACGGGAGGTCGTAGCGCACCGTGGTGTGTGGGGTGTGGAGCACGAGCTCGCCAAACGTCTGCCGCATCGACTCCTCGAGCCCCATCGCGGTCAGCCACGTGGTCGGGATGCCGCATGCGGACGTCTGGCGCTCGCCGATCTCGTAGCGATCGATGACAAGCACGTCGGCGCCGGTCGCGGCCAGCTCGCGGGCGACGGCCAAGCCGGCGAAGCTGGCGCCGCAGATGAGGACGTCGCAGTCGCGATCGAGCGGGGTCCGCTCATCGCCGCGCTTGGTGGCACGTCGGGGCATTGCGGCGCCGATGATAGGGGCGCCGCGCGTCCCGATGACCACCACCCTTTTAGGCGCGCTTAATCCGCGCGTGGGCCGGACACGTCCGCAGATCGGCCAGAAGACGGCTATCCTGCGATGACCCATGTCTTTAACTTCAACCCTGACACCGCCCGTCGAACCGAGCAGCGCCAAGATCGTCGAAGGCTCTGACGGTCTCCTGCTCGAAATCGACGGCCAGATCGTCCCCAACTACGACGCCACGATTCACCCCTTCGCTGAGGGTGACGTCGTCACCGGCCACGTCGTCCGGATCGACAACGACGAAGTCCTGGTCGACATCGGCTACAAGTCTGAAGGGGTCATCCCCGTCGGCGAGCTGTCGATCCGCAAGTCCGTGGATCCGAGCGATGAGGTCTCGCTCGGCGAGGAGGTCGACGCGCTCGTCCTCACCAAGGAGGACCAGGACGGCCGCCTCATCCTGTCCAAGAAGCGCGCCCGCTTTGAGAAGGCCTGGCGCCGCATCGAAGCCGCCGCCGAGTCCGGCGAGCCGGTCGAG
>DATCFW010000307.1:0-7169 GCA_036509295.1 Solirubrobacteraceae bacterium
CGCCTGACCCAGTGCGTTGAGGTCACCGGTGATCACCGGCAGCTCGCCCTCGGTCTGGCTGGTGCCGGGGTCAGCGACGAAGCCGGGACCGCTCGACGTAGCGATCGGGGTGGCATCCGCTGCGCTCACCGCCCCGCCGCACAGGTTGAGCTGCTTGAGCTCGCGCCTGACCTGTGACAGCGGCACGGCATGCGCGTTGACGTCCCCGACCGGGGCGGGGGCGGCCGCAGCCGCCTGGGCGCCGGCGGCGGGCTCGATCGCCTGAGGATGGGCCTGGGGCACCGCGGCCAGCGGAACCGTCGGATTGACCTTAGGACTCCGAGTCTGCGCAGAGCCGCAGCCAGCGACAGCGATCCACGTGCCGAGCACGACGGCAATGACGAACGGACCGACTCGAGCCGCGACACGTTTCACCGGCGGTGCCATCGTCTCCTCGCGTTTGCGGTCCGCTCGCCGCGATTATCGCGCGCCGGCCCGCTGCCCACGCCGCGTCAGCCTGGATCGCGGGCCGAGCGTCCGCGACCCTGGCGCCGCCGCCTTCATATCCTCAACTCAGACGATGCCCAGCCCGCTGCCCGACATCCAGAGCCGCGCCGACTGCGAGCGCCTCGTGCGGGCGTTCTACGGCCGGGCGCTCATCGACCCGGTCATCGGCTGGATCTTCACCGACGTCGCCCACCTCGATCTGGAAGCGCACGTCCCCAGGATCTCGGCGTTCTGGGAGACGATCCTGCTCGGCGCGCAGTCCTATCGCGGCGGCGCGTTCGCGCCCCATGCCGTGCTGCACGCCAAGGTCGGGCTGCGCGCGGGCCACTTCGAGCGCTGGCTGTGGCTGTGGCGCTCCACGGTCGACGAGCTGTTCGCCGGCGAGCGAGCCCGGGTCGCCAAGGCCCATGCCGAGCGCGTCGCGCAGGCATTCCACTCACGGCTCGAGACGATGACCGCTGACGATGAGGACGGCCAGGGCGGCGGGCTGCTGACCGTGACCCAGCATCGCCCGGCATGAGCGGCGCCGACCGCTGGTACCTCAACCTCAACCTCTACCTGCAGGCTCCCGGCTACGACGAGTCGGCGTGGAAATCTCGCCCGCCGACACCTTCCACAAGGAGCAGACAATGACCACGGTGATCGCCTTCGATGTCAACGAGACGCTGCTCGACCTGCGCGCGCTGGACCCGCATTTCGAGGATCTGCTCGGATCCGCCGCGCTGCGAGGACAGTGGTTCGGTCAGATGTTGCAGCTGGCGTTCGTCGGCGGCCTGACCGGGGGCTACGTCGACTTCAGTACCGCCCAGCGCGCTGCCCTGCGCATGCTCGCCGAGCGTCTCGGTACGCCCATCACCGACGAGCAGGTGCGCGCGATGGTCGATCGGATGCGCTCGCTGCCGCCCCACCCCGAGGTGCCCGGAGCCTTGGCCAAGCTGCGCGACCAGGGGGACGGCCTGCGGGTGGTGGCGCTCACCAACTCGACCGCCGAGGTGGCCGAGGATCAGCTGCGCAACGCGGGTATCCGCGACTTGTTCGACGCCGCATTTTCGGCCGACACTGTGCGCGCGCTGAAGCCGGCGCCCGCCCCGTACCTCGCGGTCGCCGAGGCGTACTCCGTTCCCGTCGCCGAGGTCCGCCTCGTCGCCGCCCACTCGTGGGACGTCTCGGGCGCGCTCGCCGCGGGGGCGGCGGCGGCGTTCGTGGCCCGACCCGGGATGGTGCTCAGCCCGATCGGGGCGACGCCCGACATCGTCGGCAGCGACCTCGCCGACGTCGTCGACCAGATCCTGGCGGTGTGACCACTCACCGCCGCAACCGCTGGGCCGGCTACTCGCGGCCGACCGCGTGTGACGCCGGAGTGCGCCTGATCCGGATGTCCTGGACGGCGGCCTGAGTCGCCGGACTCCGGGCCTCGGCACTCTCGGCGGCGGCGATCAGCGCCCGCAGCTCGGTGACATCGATCTCGACGGTGTGGGCTTCGCCCTCGATGATGTCGTCGAGCTCATCGGCGGCGGGAAGATGATGTGAGACGGGAGCGACGGCGGCCCGCACGCCCTCCGGCGCGTGTCCGGCCGGCTTGATCGTCGCGCGGAACGCCAGCTGCGTCCCGGCGTCGCCCCACTGCACCGCGAACCGCCCCTCGAGGCGGTGGCCAATCCAGGCGATCACCACCATCAGCGCGCCCGCGATCACCAGCGGCAGCGTCCACACCGAGTTGGCCATCAGCAGGACGCCGATCATCAGCAACAGCCCGCCGGTGACCGACAACCGGACGCGCGGGCGCAGGAGCCAGGCATGGGCCGCGGCGGCGGCGGTCGCCAGCCGGTCCGCCCACGCGGGTGAGACCGGAGGCGCAGGAGCCACCGGGCCGGTCGGGGCGGTCGGGGCGGGCTCGGGCGTCGACGGCGCCACGATCGGCGCGGGCGTCGGGGCGGTCATCGCGGGCTCGCCCGGCGGCGTCGCCGCCGTGGGCTCGGGGTCGTGTCCGTTCGTGCCGTCCATCGCTCCCGGACTCTTTCGACCTCGCCCGCCTCGCCCCTGCCAGGCGAGGCGGGCGCAGATCGACCCGGCCCGTGAGGAGGGTCGTCTGCACCCCGCAGCACGACGGGGTGCAGACGTCGAGCCGGAGGTGGTTACGGGTTCTTCAGCGAGGTGAACGCCAGGTCCCAGGTGCCCTCGTCCCAGAGGTCGTTGACACCGGCCACGTCCCTGGCCTCGATGTTGGGCTGGCTGTCGTATTCCTCGGGGATCGCGGCGGCGTCGGCCACCAGCGCCTTGTCGACGTTCGCCCAGGCCTGATAGCGGGCCTGTGGTGCGACGATCAGCGCTGCCTTGGCCATCGCCGCGTTGATCGCCGGATTGTTCACCTGACCCTGGTTCGGGTTGCCGTTGGCTGTGATCGACGGCCCGTAGAACGTCGCGTACAGGGTTCCGAGTGGATCGGAGAAGTCACGGATCCAGCCCTGCGCCGGGCAGGCGTCGATCTCCTGCTTGGGCACCTGGCAGTACTTGGTGTACATCACCGACTGGTCAACCAGCGACACGTGCGTGGTGAAGCCGAGGCTCGTCAGTGCCGCGCTGACGATCTGGGTGATCGCCGGATCGTTGCCGTTGGTCGAGCTGACGACCTGCACCGTCTTGCCGCCGGTGTACTTGCAGCTCGCGTAGCCGGCGAGCTTCATGTACTTGCAGGCGACGGCGTGATCGCCCTGCGCGTGCTCGTTGTAGTCCACCTGGGGCCCGGCCGTGCCGCCGGCCTGCTGGAAGCCCTGATCTCCCGGATACAGGAAGTGGGTCATGGGCGAGGCCACCAGCGATCCGCCCCGGGCCTTGACGATCGCGTCGCGATCGAGCGCCGCCCAGAACGCCTTGCGCAGGTTGATGTCGGTGAACGGGCCATGCTGGTTGTCAACGGCCACGTAGTGGTCGCCGCTGCCCTGCGTGAAGGTGATCTGCGACGGATAGGACTCGTAGGCGAGCTTGACCGTCGACTGCGCCGGCGTGTCGAGCTGCACCGTGTCCGAGCCCTTTAGGACCTGGTCGCCGATCACCGAGGCGTCACCACCGATGTCGAAGTTGATCCGATCCAGGTAGGCCGGCGGCTTGTAGGCCGACGTGTACGTGTTCGGGTTCCAATTGGGGTTGCGGACCAGCGTCGCGGACTTGCCGGTCTGGTAGCCGATGCCCGAGAACTCTCCCGTCGTCGGATTGGACTGGAACATGTACGGGCCGGTCGCCACCACGTAGGTGGTTCCGTAGGTCGTGGGCGCGTGCTTGTCCAGCGGCTCCACAAACTCCTTGGGCACCGGGGAGGACAGCGGCAGGCTGAGCGCCTGGAGGAACATCGTCGCGCCCGGCTTCAGCAGATGAAAAACGATCGTGTACTTGCTCGGGGTCTGGATCCCGGGGATCGCCCCACCGTGGTACTTGGGACTCTGCGCTCCGTCGAGCGGAGCCGGTGCGCCGGCGCCGAAGTAGCTGGGGAAGTACGGGTTGGAGACGTTGGGGTTGGCGCCGCGCTCGATCGCGTAGGCGACGTCGGCCGAGGTCACCTCGCGGTTGACCGGCGGGGAGTAGTGGACGCCGGGCTGGATGTGCACGGTGATCGTCTTGCCGCCGTCGGTGATCCCGCCGTTGGCGAGCGTCGGCACCGCGGTGGCCAGATCGGGCGCCAGCGTGCCGGCCGAGTTGGGCTCAAAGACGAACAGGGGGCGCTGGGTCACGTACATGACCGCGTAGTCCTCGGAGAAGTAGGCCGAGCCGGGATCGAGATGCTGGAAGTCCTCGCTCGCGTAGACGGTCAGGGTCCCCCCGCGCCGCTTCCCGATCAGCTGCTGACCGGCCGGATTCTCGCCCGCCTTCAGCGGAACGCTGCTCGCCGACGCGCTGGCTGCGCCGGAGCTGCTCGCCCCGCCGGAACCGCCGGAACTGGTGGTGGAACTGGAGCCGCACGCCGCCGCACCGGCGGCGACCATCATCGTCACCACGATCGTGATCGCGATCCGCCCGAGCTTGAACATCGCGTGCCTCCTCCTCTGCGTTCGTACCTGTCCTCAGGGCGTACGCCGCCGACGCCGCTGACGCGAAAGCAGCCCCATTTGACGCAGCCCGAAGCACCTCGAAGTGGAAGATGCCCGTGGCGGCTGACCGGCGGCTGACCGCGGGCTGACGTGTCTGGTCAGACCGGGTTTTGCGCGACGCCCATCCAGGACGGATAATGGCCGTCATGGGGATGGATGTGAGGACGCTCCGGTTCCGCATCCTCGGACCCTTGGAGCTGTCACGTGACGGCCATCCGGTGCGCCTCGGCGGAGACCGTCAGCGTGCCCTGCTGGCCCTGCTGCTGGTGCGGGCCAACGAGCTGGTGAGCATGCCGCAGCTGATTCAGGAGCTGTTCGGCGAGGCCCCCGCCGAGGGCGCCCCCAACGCGGTGCACGTCGCGATCAGCCGGCTGCGCCGGGTCCTGGACGGCTGCGACGACGCGGTCCTGCGCACGCGGCCGGGGGGCTACGTGCTCGAGCTCGACGGCGAGCAGCTCGACGCCACCGCGTTCACGCGGCTGCTGGAGGAGGGTCGCGAGCTGGTGGCCGCAGGAGACTCCGCGGCCGCGGCGGCCCGCCTGCGCGAGGCGCTCGCGCTGTGGCGCGGATCACCGCTCGCCGATGTGGCGCCGCTCGACGTGCTGGCATCAGAGGTGCGGCGGCTCGAGGAGCTGCGGGTCCTGGCGCAGATGGAGCTGATCGACGCCGACCTCGCGCTCGGCCACCACGCCCGACTCATCCCGGAGATCCAGCAGCTCGTCGCCGCGCACCCGCTGCGTGAGCGGCTGCGCGCCCAGTTGATGTTGGCGCTGTATCGCTCCGGCCGCCAGGCCGAGTCGCTCGCCGTCTATCGAGACACCGGCAGCGTCCTGCGCGACGAGCTCGGGCTGGAGCCGGGCCCGGCGCTGCGCGAGCTCGAGCGGTTAGTCCTGGCCCAGGACACCGAGCTGGACACGACGGGACCGGCCATCGCCGCGTCGCCGTCGTCCGACGGGGAACCCCCGGCGGGCACCGCGAGCCCGCTCGTCTGCCCGTTCAAGGGACTCGCCTGCTTCGACAGCTCCGATGCCGAGTACTTCTACGGGCGGGAGCGCGTCGTCTCCGACCTCGTCGCCCGGCTGGCGGAGTGGACGATGGTGGGAATCCTGGGACCGTCGGGCATCGGCAAGTCCTCGTTGCTGCGCGCCGGACTCCTGCCGGCGTTGCGCGCCGGCGCGCTGCCCGGGAGCGCCGGCTGGCGCCAGGTGCTGCTGCGACCCGGCCAGCACCCCGGCGATGAGCTGGTCCGGCGCCTGGGCGGCGGCAGCGTCGCCGAGGCGCTGTCACGGCTCGCGCCGGGCGAGCGGATCGTGATCGCCGTGGACCAGTTCGAGGAGCTGTTCACCGTTTGCGAGGACGAGCACGAGCGGGTTGCCTTCCTCGAGCAGCTCGTCGCCGCCGCCCGTGACCACGAGCGCCGCGCGTTCGTGGTCTGCGCGCTGCGCGCCGACTTCTATGGGCGGTTCGGCTCATATCCGGCGTTCGCGCAGCTGCTCAGCCAGAGCCACGCGCTGGTGGGCCCGATGGACCGCGACGAGCTGGCCCAGGCGGTGCGCCAGCCCGCGGCGCGCGCCGGGCTGACGATCGAGCGCGCCCTGGTCGACGCCCTGGTGGCCGACGTCGCCCAGGAACCGGGCGGACTGCCCCTGCTGTCGACGACGTTGCTCGAGCTGTGGCTGGCGCGCAGCGGTCCGACGCTGCAGTTCCGCAGCTACCGCGCCAGCGGCGGCGTGCGCGGCGCGGTCTCGCGCCTGGCCGAGGCCGCCTACACCCAGCTGGATGAGTCCGAGCGGCCGGTGGCCACCAGCATCCTGCTGCGGCTCGCCGCCGATCAGGACGGCGCGCTCGTTCGCCGGCGCGTGGCGGCCGCCGAGCTCGAGCGCATCGACGGCGCGCCGCGTGTGCTCGCGGCCCTCACCGACGCTCGGCTGCTCACCGTCTCCGACGGCGCGATCGAGCTGTCGCACGAGGCGCTGCTACGCGAATGGCCGCGTTACCGAGGATGGCTGGAGGAGGACCAGGTCGGCCGCCGACTGCAGTCCCACCTCGCGGCCGCGGCGGGCGAGTGGGATGCCCGGGGGCGGGATCCCGGGGACCTGTACCGCGGCGCCCGCCTCGCCGGCGCGCTGGACTGGACCGCGCAGCATCGCGATCAGCTCAACCGCTCCGAGCGCGAGTTCATCGACGCCAGCCGCACCGAGGCCGACCGTCAGGCCCGGCGGCAGCGCTCGCAGAACCGCCGGCTCCGCGCCCTGCTGCTGGGGACGGGTCTGCTGCTCCTGGTCTCGGTGCTCGCCGGGGCGCTGGCGTTGGTCAAGCAGCGTGACGCGACCCGCGACGCGCACCTGGCGGCCGCCGAGGCCCGGGCGGCGCTCGGGCGCCAGCTCGGCGCGGAGGCAGTCAGTCAGCCGCGGCTGGACCTGGCGATGCTCCTGGCGCGCGAGGCGGTGACGCTGGATCGCTCGCCCCAGACCGAGGGCACGCTGCTGTCCACGTTGCTGCGTAGCCCGGCGGTGATTGGAACGTTCGCGCTGCCGACCGACTCGGCACCCCAACTCGCGCTCAGCCCCGACGGGCAGACGCTGGCGGTCGGTGACAGCG